>DASRBJ010000250.1:0-6736 GCA_035653695.1 Sphingomicrobium sp. | reverse complement strand
CGCCATTCAGATTTTCCCAGCGGTCGTTCGTGATTCCGCCTGGATATTCCTGATCGCCTACCCACGCGCTATTGTCCTGCAATCCGCCGTAAACTTGATAAGGATCGCGGTCGTCGGTGCTGACGTGATAGAACTGGCTGACGGGTAAGTTCTGAGCCATCCACCACCGGTTTCCTCCATCATAGCTGTACCAGAGGCCGCCGTCGCTTCCTCCGAACATGTATTTGCTATTGTCGGGATCGATCCACAGATCGTGCCAGTCGGGGTGCGTAGCATCGGTTGTGCTTAAGAAGCTCTTTCCAGCATCATCCGAAACGATGGCATTGAATCCCATCTTGAACACGCGATCCGCGTCCTTTGGATCGACAATCATCCGACCAAAATAGAAAGGTCGCCACACCATACCTTGGCTGCGGTCCCGTTCGTGCCACGTCGCGCCGGCGTCGTCCGAGACAAAGAGAGCGGGACGCACGTTCTCAATGAAGGCGTATACCCTTTTGGCGTTCGACGGGGCGAACGCGATCTCGAGCCGGCCCCACGGCTGTGGCGGAAGACCCTTGCGGTTGCGCGCGTCGAGGTAAGCCCATGTGCGGCCCCCGTCGTGACTCTCAGCGAAGCGGCTGCCCGACGGGGCATCCGGACCATTGCCACCCGAACGGAATCCATAGGGCTTGCGACGGAAATCCCAAGTGCCGGCGAACAGATGATCGGGGTTCAACGGGTCCATTGCGACCGTCGAGCATCCCGTCGACAGGTTGGCGCCTTTGAGGATCAGCGCCCAAGTTTTGCCTCCATCGGCGGTCTTGTAGAGCCCCCGATCGGGAGAGTCGGCCCAAAGCGGGCCTGGCGCGCAGACATAGACAACATTGCCGTTCTTCGGATTCACGAGGATGCGCGCTATCCGCTCCGTCGAAGGTAGGCCCATGTGGGTCCACGTCTCGCCGCCATCAACCGACTTGTAGATACCATTCCCCACCGAGACCGAATTCCGAGTCCAGCTTTCACCGGTACCGACCCACAGGGTCTTTGGGTTTGTGGGATCAAAAGCAACTGCGCCAATTGATTGAACCGGCTGCTTGTCGAACACGGGTTTGAACGTCGTACCGCTGTCCTCGGACATCCACACACCGCCGGAAGCGGAGCCCACTAGGAGCGTCAACTTCCCGTCTTTCTCGTGGCGGCCGGCGACGGCCGAAATTCGTCCCGACATCTTTGCAGAGCCGATATTGCGCACGCCGATACCCGAGATAACAGCGCTGTCGGCAGGCACCGGAGCTTCAGCGAACACGGGGGCGGCAACTATTGCTGCCGCCGTGGCGAACAACATCATTCGCGGCATTGGCGTTTACTCCCCTTTTCCGGAGGGCGTCGTCTGCTCGCTCGGCTTACGGCCGCTTGGCTTCCCCTTGGGTTTACCCTGATCCGGGGGGTTCGAAGGAACAGCTTTGGCTTCCGGTACAGTCATTCCCGGTTCGGAGAAGAAGTTCGCTGGAACTTCTGAATTGGCAGCGCCGCTTGCAATCAAGGTCCGCGAGCGGGAATTGTCCTGCCCTTGCGGCCAACTCTCGATCGACATCGGAAAGTAGACGCCCGCGATCTTCTCGTAGTCGCCGAGTTCGGTCTCTGTCGTCTGTTGCGCCCCGCGAATTCGCCTCGTCTCATCGACTTTGATCTCGAGGAACGTGTCTGGATCGAGCCAATAGACGAATTCGTCACCGTCTTTCTGAGTGACCTTCAATTTGTAAGCGAGCGTTCCGTCGAAATCGTCGCGACCAAGGTAAGCAACATTGCTTCCGTCGTACCGCGATGCGAGTAGCGGGCCCTCAATTAACGCGCTGTCCTCGAGCTCGCGTACTTCGTCGGCAGACATTTTCTCGGGGTCCTTGCGGCCCTGCAGCGGATTTACCTTCCAGCCCTCCCGACCATCATAGGCTTGGATGATATCGAGGCCTTGGACACCGAAGTCGACGCGATCGGCGTAGCCGCGTCCGAGTCTTTGTCGCGTCTCCTTATATTGGAGTTCGAAGTCGCCGGGATAAATCGTGCGGCCTTCGAAGGTCACGTTCTTGAGGGCCGCGAAGGCGGGAGCGCCCCCACGCGCCTCAAGGTTTTTCCGGATAAGGCTCTGCGCGTCCTGCGCCGATGCCGAAACGGCCGCGACGCCGATCAGAAGTGCGCCGAAGCAGTAACGAAATAGCATGGCCGCCCGCCCCCAAATGGAGCCTCGAGGATGGAACTGCCATGATCATCAATCAAGTAGAGTGGTCCGACGTTCGTCGAAGCTACTCACGCGTTGGTGGGGAGAAACGCCGAATCAATCGACTGAATCGGCGGACGGAGGACCTGCAAGATCGACTTTGTTTTCCATTTTTTTTCTTCGCGGCGACGCCGGAGTGTGCTGCGGAAGCCATTAGCGGTTCAAGGCGGCTCCACCGAAACGCTCGGTATCCATCAACGACCCACGGTGCGTATCGTCGGTCCGGAGGCGCCAGGATATTCGATGTCGTGCGCGGTGATTACTGCCCGAACGACATTGTTCATCAAGCCCATCCGAACGGGCAAGGGAGCGGAAGTCACCTTGATCATAACGGCGACGCCATAGCTCCTGCCGTCCGGTGCCGTCAGAATGCCAACATCGTTGTAACCCGCCTGGAGCTCGCCAAGTACTTGCCCTGTCCCGGTCTTGTGATTGAGCAACCATCCCGGGGCCAGGCCGCCCTTCAGCCGGTTGGGACCGGTGTGCGTTCGGCTCATCGTGTCGAGCAGGAATTGAGTGGAGTAGCTGGACAGGATTTCGCCACGTTTGAGCCGCGCCAGCGCGCGAACGATAGCGGTCGGTGCAGCACCGTCATAGGGATTGGCGACATAGCGGTCGAATGCGGCCTTGCGTACGCGCGCCGGCAAGGCATCACGAGCATCGAAGAACGCGTTTCCGATCGAATAGGCAGGGTTCCACGCCAACCCCGCGATGCGGCTCTGCAACGCGCGTTCACCATTGTAGAAGCGGATGGCACCGAGGTGCTTCTCTTTGATCATGGCGCGGACCGCAGGTGGGCCCCCGGCAATCCACATCAACTTGTCATTAGCTGTGTTGTCGCTCGTCGTGATTGCTCGAACCAGCAGATCACGAACGGTCGTCTCAACGGGCCCGGCAAGGATCTCCTGGGCAATCGGTTGATGGAAGAGCGTGAGATCGTCACGGCCGAGCGTCACCGGTTGATCGAGCGCGATCTTACCCTTGTCGACCTTGTCGAGCACAGTGACCGATACCCAGAGCTTGCTTACGCTCTGCTGAGGGTAGAACTCGTCGGCCTTCCACCCGATCGTCCACCCACTATCGATCGAGATTACCGCAATACCGACACAACCGTCGAAGGATTGTCCGAGTTCGCTTATCCGCTGCTGCAGGTAGCCGGGTGCGGTCGGCCTGGTCTCCGGAGGAGCCGATCGGCTGATACGTTCTGATGACTGAGGATAGGCTCCGGCGCATGCCATGAGGCCAGCCACCGTGGTGAGCGCAAGCGCGGCTCTCATCAAAGCCAAGTGTGACGCCATGCCGTCGATTTCTTCCAAAGCACGAAATTCATCGAGACATCCCAAACAGACGCTGGATCACCGCTGCGCAATCTCAACTCATCGTTGGCGATTGAGGCATCAATGCAGCGGATTCGATTTCATCGAGTGCACGATGTGCCGCCACATATCTTCGCGCCTTCTGCGTCCAGGCTTGTGCGCTTACCGCTCCTGGCAGTCGCATCGTTTCCGCAAGCGCCTGGTCCACGTCGCCAGTTTCGAGGCGCTGAAGGGCGCGCGCGTAACGGGCCTCGGCGTTCGCCGGCGGCTGGTCGACCCGATGCACCTCGGCGAGTGTGCCAAGCTCCCGCCGGAAGCTCGCCCACCAGCTATCATTGGGTCCGCCATGCCTGAGATCGGGTCCGAGAGCCTCATATTCATCGATGAGATCATTGAGCCTTACGGGACTGCGTGACTCCGTTATGATTGTCGCAACCGCCGCTTGATGCTGTGCGCCGAAGCGCTGGCTTAGTAAATTCTCGAGGTAGCCAAGCGCGACGCCGCGATCGATTGCGCGTCGTGCGGCGAACGCGATGACGAGCCCGTCCGCACGGCCCGCATAGCCCTCGGCGCGCTCTGTCGCATTCTCAACCTTCGAGATGCGCTGCTCCAAGAGGTCGATCCGCTGCTTGTCTGGTTCGGCCGTAGAAGCGGCCATTAGGCTGGTCGAACCAGTCGCGCGCGCCGGGGGGACCGTGGCGGTTGGTGACGGGGGTGCCGCAGCGGGCGCAACTCCAAGTAAGCGAGCCGCACTGCGATAGTGGCCCAGCCCCCACACCGCTCCAGCGGCACCCACTAAGATGAGCACCAGTGCGATAGACAGTCGCGCGCTCCAACCCATGCTGCTTCGCGATCCGTTCATCAGGTTACGCGTTCTTACACAGCCGTGCCGCGAGAGCCAGAAGAGCCTCGTCGTTCGGTTTTTCCGCGATCTCAACCTTCATCCAGCCCGCGCCGGCCGCAGCGGCGGCAGCCTCGCTGATCGCCGCAACACCGATTGGCGTGCGATCGCGCACTAGCTCGGCAAAACGCCGGCCGGCGCGCGGCGAGTGAATCATCGCGACGTCACCGGGGTTTGGTCGGAGCTTCGGATCAGTGATTTCTATCGACCGGTAGACGGCAACCGTCGTAATTGCCTGGCGCGCCGCCGGAGCCGCGTGGCGATCTTCGCCGGCAAGGTGAAGCAGCTTGAGGTCGGGTTCGATTGATGCAAGCAATCGCTCCACACCCGATTCGCCCGTCGATGCTATGTCGAAGCCGGCATGACGAGCCGATTCCGCGGTCGCTTCGCCAACCGCATAGGCCTTGAGGCCACGGTAGCTCGACAATTGTTCCCCGGCACAACGGATCGCGTTGGCGCTCGTCAGGAGCACGCCATCGAAGTTTGCCGCATCAGGTGCTTGCCATTCGACCGCTTCGATTTGGAAGAGAGGCGCGACCAAAGGCCTCATGCCGAGCTTACGCGCCTTATCAGCCGTGATGCCGGCCCCCGGCTCCGGACGCAGGACGAGAACATGGGTCATTTCAGGTGACGAATAGCTTCCGAATCGACTGCGGCGCACGTTCGAGCAATCGCCGTGCAAGCTTTTCAGGCGCTTCGCTTTGGCCGCATTCAAAGGTGATTCGATCTTCAATGAGGTCGCGGCCGTCTTCACTAAACAATTGCCCGCGCAATCTCAGGTCGCCATCTTCGAACGCGCAAAATGCCGCCACCGGTGAATGGCAGGTGGCGCCAAGTTCGCGTGTAAACGCTCGCTCTGCCATGACGCAATTGTAGGTGATCTGGTTGTTCACGGACGTCAGCACGCTTTGCGTCCGCGTGTCATTGGTGCGGCACTCCATCCCGATCACAGCCTGTGCCGGCGCCGGAAGAATGACTTCCGTTGGAATGGCGGTTCCGACATTTATGTCGAGCCGCTTCAAGCCAGCGGCACTGAGCAGCGTCGCGTCCACTTCGCCCGTTTCCACCTTGCGTAGCCGAGTCTCGACATTACCCCTGATCGGAACGATCTCGAGGTCCGGTCGCAGCCGTCGCATCTGCGCAGCTCGTCGTGGCGACGATGTGCCGACACGCGCTCCCTCCTTCAGCTTCTCGACCGAATCGGCGCCGATCAGCCTGTCTCGGACGTCACCCCTGGGGCGCACAGCCGCAATGTGAATTTCTGCCGGCCGGACGCTTTCAACGTCCTTCATTGAGTGGACACAAAAGTCGACCGCGTTCTCCAAGAGCGCGCGATCCAGTTCCTTTGTCCAAAGCCCCTTGCCGCCGAGTTCGGCGAGAGGCCTGTCCTGCACCTTGTCACCGGTGGTCGTGATTTCAACGATCTGGACCCAGCCTTCGGGCCAGCGCTGTGCCGTCTCAATCGCTGCCGCGACCTTGCGTGCCTGAGCGAGCGCGAGCGGCGAGCCGCGAGTCCCGAGCCTTAGTCCCTGCATGGCTGGTACCTCTAGTGCAATGCGACGGGTTAAGGCAAAGGGCCGGTCGCGAAATGACAGTGATCCTTGGACTTGAAAGCAGCTGCGATGACACTGCGGCAGCATTGGTGAGCGACCAACGAGTCATTCTCGCCGAGGCCGTGGTCGGGCAGAACAATGCGCATCAGCCTTATGGCGGCGTAGTGCCGGAGATCGCGGCACGCGCTCATGTCGAGATCCTGCCGGCACTTATCGGAAAGGTGCTTGGCGAAGCCAAAATGTCTATTCAAGAAGTTGACGCCATTGCAGCAACGGCTGGGCCGGGTCTGATCGGTGGCGTGATGGTCGCACTGCTCGCCGGCAAGGGCCTCGCGCTCGCTGCAAGGAAGCCGCTCCTCGCCATCAATCACCTTGAAGGGCACGCTCTTTCGCCAAGGCTTGCCGATCCGACCTTGTGCTTCCCCTACCTTCTCCTGCTTGTATCGGGCGGTCATTGCCAGATCGTCGAGGTTCACGCGGCGGGGGAATACCGGCGGCTGGCGACGACCATTGATGATGCTGCCGGCGAGGCATTCGACAAGGCTGCAAAGCTGCTGCGACTTCCCTATCCGGGCGGCCCGTCACTGGAGCGATTGGCTGAAACCGGCGATCCGGGGCTTGTGCCGCTGCCGCGACCTCTTGTTGGTTCAAAAGAGCCGCATTTTTCATTCGCCGGACTGAAAAGCGCCGTCCAGCGCGCGGTTGAACA
>DASRBJ010000249.1:0-2690 GCA_035653695.1 Sphingomicrobium sp. | reverse complement strand
TGCAGTTCAACAGCGAGGAAACAGCCGACAATCTAAAGCGCCACGGCGGCTTCATTCCTGGCATTCGACCAGGGAAGGCGACGGAGCAATATTTCGATTACCTTCTCAACCGGATAACGGTTGTCGGCGCGGTTTATCTTGCGCTCATCTGCGTAATTCCCGACCTTGCTGCGGGTTCTGCCGGGCTTACGAACCTGCGCCTTGGCGGCACCAGCCTCCTCATCGTCGTCAACGTCACAATGGACACTGTGAGCCAAATTCAGAGCCATCTCATCGCTCACCAATATGGTGACCTGATCAAGAAGGCCAAACTCAAGACGGCGCCACGCCGGCGCTAGCGTCCCAGTCGGCGAACAGGGAGAGAGCGCCGAAATGCTGAACATCATCCTGTTGGGCCCGCCAGGCGCGGGCAAGGGTACTCAAGCCGCTCGGCTCCAAGCGGAGCGCGGCATGATTCAGTTATCGACCGGTGACATGCTTCGTGAAGCGGTCGCGGCAGGAACGCCCGTCGGGCTCAAGGCCAAGGAAGTCATGGAGCGCGGCGAGCTCGTCAGCGATGCCATTGTGAGCGCACTCATTGGGGAGCGGCTTGATGGGGCAGCCGACAGTGGCGCCATCTTCGACGGCTTTCCACGGACGAAGCACCAAGCCGAAGCGCTCGAAATTCTGCTTGGCGAACGCGGGCGCAAGCTCGACCATGTGATCGAGCTGGAGGTCGACGAAGAGGCGCTCGTCACGCGCATTACTGGCCGGTTCACCTGCGCCAAGTGCGGCACCGGATACCACGACACGTTCCGCCCGACGAAGGTTGCGGGAGTCTGCGACGTGTGCGGCTCAACGCAGTTCAAGCGGCGCCCGGACGACAATGAGCAGACGGTGCGCACGCGCATGGAGGAATATCGTGCAAAAACCGCACCGATCCTTCCTTACTACGCCAACAAGGGGCTGGTGAGACGGGTCGACGGCATGGCCAACGTCGACGAGGTAGCCCGGCAGATCGCCGCTATTCTCGACGGCACGCCCTGAGCTTTTTCTGGAGCGGACGAAGGCACACGCGCAAATATCAGGCTCGCTCCAGCGTAATGAAGCGAAATGCGGGCTTACCGTCGGTCGACTCATGCTCTTCCCGGAAGCTTTCGCGCCACGATCCGGATCGCCGCGGATCATCGATGGTCGTGTCGCCGGCCGCTTCCTCAACGACCTCGGTCAGCTCGATGCGGTTGGCAAAGGGGAGAAAGAGGTCGAAAATGTCGGCCCCTCCGATGACGGAGATGCGCTCATCGCGGGCACGATGGAGTGCCTCGTCCAAGCTATGGGCGACTTCCGCGCCATCGCTGTTCCAGTGCGGGTCGCGCGTCAGAACGATGTGCCGGCGGCCTGGTAAAAGGCCAGGCAAACTCTCGAAGGTCTTGCGCCCCATTACGAGGACGCTGCCGATCGTCAGCTTCTTGAACCTCTTGAGATCGGCGGGCAGATGCCATGGAAGCTTGCCCTCACGGCCAATCACCCCGTTAAGCGCGCGCGCGACGACGAGTGTGATGCATGGCTGTTCCATCGCGGCTTTTTGCCGCTGTCGCGCGGTCCTGCCAAGCACGCTAATGGGCGCGGCATGACCGACCATGTAGCGCAATTCATCAACGAGGCTGGGACAACGCTTGGGGCGAAGGGACTGATCACGGATGCTCGCGAGATCGAGCCGTGGCTGACGGACTGGCGAGGGCGCATCCATGGCCGATCACGCGCGATCGTGGCGCCGGGGTCAACGGACGAGGTCGCCGCGATAGTCAGGCTCGCGGCGAAACACCGCATTGCGCTGGTTCCACAGGGCGGAAACACGAGCATGGCAGCGGGAGCAACGCCGCCAAGCGACGGCAGCGCGATCTTGCTTTCGCTCCGGCGGATGAACCGCATCCGGTCGGTGAACGCGCAAAACCGCCTGGCGGTCGCGGAGGCTGGCGTGATCCTTGCGAACTTGCACGACGCGGCGCTTGAGGTGGGCATGCGCTTCCCATTGAGTCTTGGCGCGCGCGGAAGCTGCACCATTGGTGGCCTCGCGTCCACCAATGCCGGTGGAACGCAGGTGCTGAAGTTCGGGACGATGCGCTCACTGGTCGCCGGAGTCGAAGCCGTTCTTCCCGATGGATCGGTGCACAATGGGCTCTCCGCACTCAAGAAAGACAATCGTGGCTACAGTATCGACCAGCTTCTGATTGGGGCCGAGGGAACGCTCGGGATCATCACTGCGGTCGCCTTGCGGCTCGTGCCGGCGATTGCGGATCGTATTGTCGCCTGGGTCGGCGTTGAGAGCCCGACACGCGCGCTCGAGCTCCTTCGCTTTCTCGAAGCACGAACATCGACCATCGAGGGCTTTGAGCTCGTCCCCGGTGATGCCTTGGATCTCGTCCTCAAGCATATTCCGGCTACGCGGCGGCCACTCGACAAGGCGCATGGCTGGAACGTGCTGATCGAGGCAACGAGTCCGTCCCCCGACGCGAACCTTGGCACTCAAATCGAACACCTCCTTGGCTCCGCGCTCGAGCGGGGAATCGTCGCCGACGCGGTTATTGGACGCAGCGAGGCCGAGGCGGCGGCATTCTGGAAAATCCGTGACTCGATCTCGGAAGCGGAGCGTTCGGAGGGGCAGACATTGGCTCATGACATTTCGGTCGCCGTCGCGGACATGCCGGCTT
>DASRBJ010000248.1:0-5489 GCA_035653695.1 Sphingomicrobium sp. | reverse complement strand
GATCAAGCGCCGCGGATGAGCCGGTCGCCTTCGCCGACGGCGGCACACCGGTCGCGAGACGAACCTTGTACGGCCCCTCGATGCGAACGTTGGTAAAGCCCGTGACCGTGAAATTGCGGGTGGCGCCGTCCGCTCCGCTGGCGATCATTGCCGCGACGATGACGGGAAAAACCATTGGGAAGGTGCGCATGTCGCTCACCTTCCACGCTGATGGTTAACGCCGTGCTAAGAGCTGCCTAGGAGCAGCGGACGTTCCCCGCGCCGGCCTTGCTGACCGTGCATTTTGCACCGCCTGATATGTCGACATCACCCGAGCCCATGATGTCGACCGTCGCCGTGTTGCTTGCGTTCGCACGCACACCGCCCGAGCCGGCAATCGATACTTTGACCTGGTTCGTGTGAACGGCCCCGGCATCGACATTGCCGGAACCTGCGATGTCGACTTCGGCTGACTGAGCCTTTCCTTGGCCCGCCTTCGCACTGCCGGAACCGGCGATGTTAAGCTTGAGCGATTGGACGTCGACGGACGTTAGATTGAGCTGGCCTGACCCCGCAACGGTGCCTTCGAAGCTGCCACCTTGAACTTTGTCGACGTTGAGGACGCCCGATCCAGCCAGCGTTGCGCTCGTCAGTGTTGGCACCGTCACGGTAACGTGAACGGTTTCGCGGGAGAAGCGGCGACCGAAGTGAAACCAGCCGCCCTCATTTTTGGGTCCGATTGTCAGCTTGTTGCCATCCACTTCGACGCGTAGCCGATTGAGGACGTTTTCCGGACCTCGTGCATTCACGCTGATCGGCGAGCCGGTCCTGATTTCGACATCATAGTGGCCGGCAAGCTCGACCTCCTGGAAACTTCCGACCTGATAATTGCGGGACACGGTTGGTCCGCCGCTTTCGGCATCACCGTTCGTACAGGCAGCAAGCATGCCTGTACCTGCGATGACAAACGCTAGGGACTTACGCATCCGATCCTCCTGCACGTGTGTTATAGACGCAATACACTTTGACAGCAGCAGCCGCAAGCGGGAATTTCGCCCGTCTGGAGTCTTCGTCGATGCTCCACTAGTTGCGGCTCATGACGACAATCCTGCTACTCATGATCTCGAATGTATTCATGACGATCGCCTGGTACGGGCAGCTGAAATTCCCGCAGCTCTCCTCTTTTGCGGCCATTCTGATCGGCTGGTCGATCGCCTTCGTCGAATATTGCTTTGCGGTCCCGGCGAACCGCATTGGCTACAGCCATGGGTTTACAGGCGGGCAGCTGAAAATCATCCAGGAAGTCATCACGCTGACAGTCTTCGCGCTCTTTGCAGCAGTGGTGCTCAAGGAACCGATCGGCTGGCGTTATTTGGGCGCATTCGCTTGCCTCATCGGTGCAGCAGGATTCATGTTCGTGGGGCGCAGTTGACCTGGCCAAATAAAAAGGGCGCCCGCAACGGGCGCCCTCTAGATCACCGCAAGCCTGCTAAAGTCAGGCGACTTCTTTGCTCTTGTGGTGGATTGCCGCAGCTTTGTTCAGGATGTCGAGGATCTTCGCGAGAGCGGCCTTTTCGTCCGTCTGTTCCATCGCTCCAAGTTCGCGTGCAAGGCGCGAGGACGCGGCCTCGAAGATCTGCCGCTCCGAATAGCTCTGCTCTGGTGCGTCATCCGGTCGGAACAGGTCGCGAACGACCTCGGCGATCGAGGTCAAGTCGCCGGAGTTGATCTTCGCTTCATACTCCTGCGCGCGCCGCGACCACATGGTGCGCTTGATCTTCGGCTTGCCCTTGAGTGTCTCGAGTGCATCCTTCATCGTCTTGTCGGACGACAGCTTGCGCATGCCGACCGAGTCGGCCTTGTTGACTGGAACGCGCAGCGTCATCTTTTCCTTCTCGAACCTTAGAACATAAAGGTCGAGACGGGTGCCGGCGATCTCGGTGCTTTGAAGCTCGACGACGCGACCTACGCCATGCTTGGGGTACACGACATAATCACCAACATCGAAGCTAAGCGCCTTTGTAGCCATTGCTCACCTTTCCAAATACGGCAAAAGAGCCAGCACCTTCGTGCCGCCCCCCAAAGCGACCTGTGGTCGTGGCTCCCCAGCCTGTTTCGTGGCTTCCCTTGAATTTAAGGCCGCAGCTGAATCGCGGCGGCCCCATGTGACAGTTTTATAACATGACTTACCTCAGATTGCGAGTCCGAGTTGGATCGGCTTCTCCTCAGAGGAATCGACCAGATTATGGAGTCCGAGGCCAAGCAGCCTTATACCTTTTGATAAGGGCTGAAGAGCAGCAAGAAGCGCCTGCCCGGAAAGGGTGAATGCCTCGAGATCCGGAACTGGTCCGACGAAGCTCTTCGACCGGGTTACAAGCGTGAAATCGCCATACTTGACCTTCAGGGTGACGGTTCGTCCCATCACGTCAGCACGTCTCGCGCGCTCCCAGGCGTAACCCGCCACTCGCTCAAGTTCAGCGGCTAGCCGCTGAGGGTCGGTTAGATCCTCATCGAAGGTTCGCTCGGCACTAACGGACTTATACGGTCGATCAGGCTTCACGTCGCGATCGTCAATCCCGCGGCAAATTCGCCAGTACCATTCGGCAGAACTTCCAAAATGCGCCTGGAGTGCCGCAAGGCTCCACGCGCAAAGATCCGCGCCAGTGATGATCCCAAGCTGTTCCATCTTCCTTGCTGTAACCGGGCCGATTCCGTGGAAGCGCGCGACCGGTAGCGAAGCGACGAAGCTTGGTCCCTTCTCCGGGGTGATGACACAAAGGCCATCGGGCTTCCGATGATCCGAGGCAAGCTTCGCGATGAATTTGCAATAGGACACGCCGGCTGATGCCGTAAGGCCGGTCTCGAGCCTGATCCGGCGCCTAATGTCTTCGGCGATCGCCCGTGCGCTTCCCAATCCGTGGCGGTCCTCCGTCACGTCGAGATAGGCCTCATCGAGGCTGAGCGGCTCAACAAGGTCGGTGTAATCGGCGAAAATCGCGCGGATTTGCTGCGAGACGGCGCGGTAGACGTCGAACCTCGGCTTTACAAAGATAAGGTCAGGACACCGCCGCTTTGCAGTCACGGAGGGCATGGCCGATCGAATGCCGAAGGCGCGTGCTTCATAGCTTGCTGCTGCGACTACACCCCGATGACCGCCTCCAACCGCGAGAGGTTTGCCTTGAAGCTCCGGATTGTCACGCTGCTCGACGGATGCATAGAAAGCATCCATGTCCACGTGTATGATCTTTCGCAAAGGGCGGGCTGAGTCGGTCAAAGCGCGATTTTTCTGTCCCGACGGGCACCCGCAAGTCCAGCGTCCAATTCCCTCGCTGCCCTAAGCGAACGGCTCTTAATCTACCAAGTGCCCATCTCCTGGAAGCGCCAGGGCGGATGGAAGTTACCGGCGCTGCGACGGCCGCTCGCCTTCCCTTACGCGTTCCAATCTGCTTAAGGGCCGCGCCATGAATATCCACGAATACCAGGCCAAAGAGCTGCTTGCGAAATATGGCGTTCCTGTTCCCGCAGGGCACGCAGCAATGAGCGTCGAGGAAGCCGTTGATGCCGCCAAAAGGCTGCCTGGACCACTGTGGGTGGTTAAGGCGCAGATCCACGCTGGCGGACGCGGAAAGGGCAAATTCAAGGAGTTACCCGAGAGTGCCAAGGGCGGCGTCCGCCTGGCGCGCTCAATCGACGAAGTACGCGAGAACGCGGCCGAAATGCTCGGCAAGACGCTGGTCACGATCCAAACGGGCGCAGCCGGGAAGGAAGTTCAACGGCTGTACATCACCGATGGCGTCGATATCGCGAAAGAATTTTATCTAGCGCTTCTCGTCGACCGGGAAACTGGTCGGATCGCCATTGTCGCTTCAACCGAAGGAGGGATGGAGATTGAGAAGGTCGCGCACGACACCCCTGAAAAGATCGCGACGATCACGATCGACCCTGCGACCGGATTAATGCCGCACCATGGACGCGAGGTTGCGGCCGCGCTGGGACTTAGTGGCGAGCTTGCCAAGCAAGCCGCGAGGCTTCTTGCGAGCCTCTATCAAGCGTTTCTTGGAACCGATGCATCACAGATCGAAATCAATCCGCTTGCCGTCAGCGAACAGGGACAGCTGTTAGTCCTCGATGCCAAGGTTGGCTTCGATAACAATGCCGAGTTCCGTCACAAGGACTTGCAGGAGCTTCGTGACCTTACCGAAGAGGATCCGATGGAAATCGAGGCCTCGAAGTACGACCTGTCCTACATCAAGCTTGATGGCTCGATTGGCTGTATGGTGAACGGCGCGGGCCTTGCGATGGCGACAATGGACATCATCAAGCTCGAAGGTGCCGAACCCGCAAACTTCCTCGACGTCGGCGGCGGCGCGTCCAAGGAAAAGGTAACGGCGGCATTCAAAATCATCCTCAGTGATCCTGCTGTCAAAGGCATTCTCGTCAACATCTTTGGCGGGATCATGCGATGCGACATCATCGCCGAAGGGATTGTCGCTGCTGCTCGTGACGTGTCGCTCAATGTGCCGCTGGTGGTCCGGCTCGAGGGCACGAACGTCCAGCAGGGAAAGGACATCCTCGCGAGTTCGGGTTTGCCGATCATTGCCGCGAACGATCTCGGGGATGCCGCAAGGAAGATCGTGGCGGAAGTCAAGGAGGCCGTGCCGGCCTAGTTTCGGACGGTTCAAATCTCGGCCGCTCATGGCATTGGCAAGGTCCGGTTGCGGCGCGCGGGCGAATGGAGTGAAGCGATGAAAGTGCTGGTCGCCGTCAAACGGGTGATCGACTATAATGTGAAGCCCCGCGTCCGCATGGACGGCACGGGAGTCGATCTCGCCAACGTCAAGATGAGCATGAACCCGTTCGACGAAATTGCTGTCGAGGAAGCAATTCGCCTGAAGGAAAAGGGCGTTGCGACCGAAATCGTTGCTGTTTCGATTGGTCCAGCAAAGGCGCAGGAAACATTGAGAACGGCGCTCGCCATGGGCGCAGATCGTGCGATTCTGGTTCAAGCAGATGAAGAGGTCGAGCCTCTTGGCGTTGCCAAGATCCTGGCGAAGATCGCGCGGGAGGAGCAGGCGCAGCTGGTAATCCTCGGCAAGCAGGCAATCGATGACGACAACAATGCGACTGGGCAAATGCTTGCGGCGATTCTTGATTGGCCGCAGGGGACGTTCGCTTCCAAGGTCGAGCTGGCCAGCGAGGATGTAACCGTTACGCGCGAGGTTGATGGTGGACTTGAGAAACTGAAACTCAAATTGCCGGCAGTTGTCACAACTGACCTTCGCCTCAATGAGCCGCGATACGCTTCCCTTCCCAACATCATGAAAGCGAAGTCGAAGCCGCTCGCGACGCGCTTGCCTGCTGATTACCAAGTTGACGTTGCGCGCCGGCTCGAAACATTGAGGGTCACCGAGCCCGCCAAGCGCGAGGCGGGCGTAAAGGTCGCAAGCGTCGACGAGCTGGTTGAACGCCTTAAAGGTCTGGGGATCGCGAAATCATGAGCGTACTTGTCC
>DASRBJ010000247.1:0-2283 GCA_035653695.1 Sphingomicrobium sp. | reverse complement strand
AACCGACGGCATTACGCTTTTCGCCGTTCCCCGCGATCTTCCGGGCATTACAATCGAGAATGAGACCCTGGTTGACAGCTCGAAGGCTGCAAGCGTCACTTTCGAGAATGTCGAACTCGACTCCGATGCGGTCATCGGGGATCTCGACCAAGGTTGGACTCGGCTCAATCGCGCTCTTCTAGCTGGCCGGGCCGCCGCTGCGGCCGAACTGGTCGGCGTTGCCGCCGGTGCGTTCACGATGAGCCTCGATTATCTCAAGCAGCGAAAGCAGTTCGGAAAGTTTATCGGCGAGTTCCAGGCGCTTCAGCATCGCGCGGCACATCTCTACGCCGAGATCGAGATTGCTCGCGCATCGATTCTGAAAGCTGCGCAATTGCTCGACTGCGCGGACGAACGAGCCGAGCTCTATGTCTCCGTCGCCAAGGCGAAGTGCGCGGACGTCGCGAATATTGCCGTGCGTGAAGCCGTACAAATGCACGGTGGCATCGGAATGACGGACGAGCATGACATCGGCCTCTTCATGAAGCGGCAGGTCGTCCTTGGGCAGCTGTTCGGCGACGTTTACTTTCACCGGGAGCGAGTTGCCCGGCTGATTGGTTATTGACGAACGATGGACGAGCCGCGGACAGCCAAAGTGCTCGCGAACCAAGGCGCCGACATGCGGCGGAGCGCCAAGGCCGTTGAGCAAAGCACGGGACAGCTTGCCGATAGCGCCGACCGCCGTACGCAACTTGCAAGCGACCGGACGTTGCTTGCCGCCGAACGGACCTATGCCGCTTGGGTACGAACGGCGCTAGCGGCGCTCGCGGCCGGCATCGGCGCAAGGGCGCTGGTGAGAGACGTCCTTCCCGCGTGGGTCGGACAGGTCAGCGGATCCATCCTCATCATTTTCGCCGCTTTCTGCCTCGTCGCTGGAGTGTGGCGAGAGCTCCACGGCGTCCCGCGCGACCCCGGTCCCGACATGAAGCCAATGCCACGGGGGATGCTCATCATCATGAATTTCTTCATGCTGGTGGTTGCCCTTGCCGCTCTCATCGGCATTTGGGCGAGTTAAGGGCGCGTCAGCTGCGCGCCTTGAAGCCGCCGATGATGCCGAGAATGAACGATGTAATCAGCGCCAGCTGGACTTTCCCCTCGGGGTCTTCCCAACCGAAATATCTGCCGCCCCAACCGACGAGCGCAACGAACATGGCAATGGCGATACCGCCGACCATCGAGAATCTCCCAAGTGCCGGTGAACCATTGACCAGCGAGTGGCCGATAATCCGGCAATTAGGTAAATAGCGCGTAAAACTTGCCCCTTCTTGCGCTAGTCGCCTAGGAGCGGCTTGCAACAAAACCGCAGGCATAAGCACATGAAAGCGCGCGTCTTCATCACCCTCAAGAATGGAGTGCTCGACCCGCAAGGGAAGGCGATTCACCACGCGCTCGAGGGGCTTGGATTTACCGGTGTGAATGACGTCCGTGCGGGCAAGATGATCGAGCTCGATCTTGCGGACGGAACAAGCAACGAGGCGATCGAGGAAATGTGCCGCAAGCTTCTCGCGAACACGGTTATTGAAAACTTCCGAATCGAACGGCTGGAGGTGGTGGAGGCATGAGGAGCGCGGTCGTCGTTTTTCCTGGTTCGAATTGCGACCGCGATGTTGCTGTTGCTCTGGAGCAGGTTACCGGCCGTAGGCCAGTAATGATCTGGCACCGTGAAACAGAGCTTCCCGACGGAACCGACTTTATCGGTCTTCCGGGTGGTTTTTCCTACGGCGATTATCTGCGTTCAGGGGCAATGGCAGCACGCTCGCCGATCATGCGTGCCGTTAGCGAAGCAGCTTCCCGCGGCGTGCCGGTGATCGGGATCTGCAACGGCTTCCAAGTGCTTACGGAGTCAGGACTCCTTCCCGGTGCACTCATGCGCAATGCGGGCCTGAAGTTCGTTTGCCGAAATGTGGCGCTCAAGGTCGAGAACAGCCAGAGCATGTTCACTGCGCAATATGATGCAGGCGAGACGATCTCCTTGCCCGTCGCTCATCACGACGGCAATTTCCAGGCTGACGAAGGAACGCTCGACAGGCTCGAAGGCGAGGGCCGGGTTGCCTTCCGCTACCTCGAGGAATGCAACGGCTCTGCGCGCAACATTGCCGGAATTCTCAACGATGCCGGCAATGTGCTCGGTCTGATGCCGCACCCGGAAAGAGTCATTGAACCGGCGCACGGCGGAACGGACGGTCGACGTTTGTTCGAGGGACTGCTCGAAACAGTTTACGCCTAGACGGCAGTCGTGAATGG
>DASRBJ010000246.1:0-5916 GCA_035653695.1 Sphingomicrobium sp. | reverse complement strand
TCGAAGGACGTCGCCATGGGGCAGCCTTGCTGGACTTGCGCGAACAGCTCGTCAACCTGCTCTCGCGTGAGTGCCGGCCACCTCGTAAGCTGCGCCTCGAGGCTAGACAATCGCGCTCCATCCTTGCTGCTGAAGACAATCTCGATCTCAGGCTCACTTGCCGAAATGCGACGTATCTCTTCCTTGAGGCGCGCGTTCTCGCGGTCACGCTCGTTGGGCTCCGGATTGCGCAGCCAATGGTCTTCGACCTGCAGTACCGGAAGGCCGACATCATCCGCGGTCGACGCGCAAATGGTATCGTTGGTAAGGAGCAGGACGTCGCGGCCCGCTGCCTTCAGCGACAGGCAGTAGTTGATCAGCGCCTGATCGGCATGATCGAGCTTCAGTCGCCGGTGGAATTTTCTCGTGACCTGATCAACCACTAGCCGCTTGACCACTCGGGGCGAGCGCTCCCGAACAATGGCTGTTCTATCGGCTGTCTTGCGCAGCGCGCGCAAATCAGCGCCGAGCTGCCGAGCGAGCTTGTTCGGTCGTCCGCTTTGAACCTTGAGGTTGTCGACCTCGCGGATTACCGACGGCACATAAAGGACCTCAATCGTATCGCGGCCCAGTTCGGCCCAGGGCAGGTCCGGCAGAGCCTTGCCGTGGATGAGCATGTTTGCGTCGGGAACGACGACGAAGTCGTGTTGTGCTTCAGGCGCCTCTCGCATGCTTGGCCGATATAGTCAGCCAAGCCGTCGCCGCAATTGACAGAGAGTTGAACAGGAGCCGAACACCGGCTCCGCAATCGTCCGAATTGTGGCGCGCCTCGCGAGGGACGCGGTCCGGCATCAACTCTGTTAAAGCTGCAACGAACAGGCGCCGCCGCACGGCTGTATCGGGGTGGTGACGCAGGGCTGCAGCCGAGGCCGATACGACCTACCGAACCATTAGGTCGATCGGCCATGTGCCGATCGATCGCGCATCGCGGATTGGCTACCCGATGCTTCCAATGTGCTCGCTCGTGACGCTCACAGGTACAACTTCGCGGATGTGCGTAGCCTGCGCTCGTTCGTTCGTGAGCTGAACTCGTTTCGATGATCGCTACACCGGCGGATCGAGTGCTTGGACGCCGCCTCGTCTACCACTGCGCGGGGCAATGGCTGGATAGCCGCAAGCGAAATGAATGCCGAGCCCCTTGCACAAAAACCCCCGCTCGATGGCGAAGTTCAGGGCCGTTCGAGTCCTCAACGACCGCTGCCGGCGTGCCCTGCTGACGCTCGGCGGTGCGAAGACCGGTGGCGCGACGTTTTCTCCTTGGAACCAGAAAAAGTCCTTTTCGAGCCCGCCGCGGTCTCAATTGCCGAGTTGTGCTCCCGGATGCGCTCTTGAACCTTCGCGGCGAGAGTCTTCTCGCCAGAAGCCTCGACGTTTCCGAGTCCCTGATGGATGAAATCGCGGATCAGGTCGGCCTTGCTGACATCGCGGCTGAATGCCAACTGGCGGAGCTCGCGATCGAGATCCAGTGGCAGATATACGGTGCGCAAGACCATATTCTCTTTGGTGTCCGACATGATTGCCTCCATCTCATCTGATGTTATATGTACATATAAACACGTAAATTTCAAGCGAGTGCCGCGGAGACATAAGGTCGGAGGACGGCGTCCGATAGCGATCCAAGCGCCATCAGAGAATTGTAGGCTGGCCCGACAGCCTGTGAGATCATCGGCACGTGGAGGCGCGGCACGCCCTCAAGAGGCAGGCTCAGGTCGCTCGCCATTTGTGTTCGCATCTTCTTCTCGTTGTTAAGCTTCCTTGCAAGCGACGGGCTGAGCAACGTGCGAAACCACATCGGATCAAATCCGGTTGCGTCAATGACAGCCGACGCCTGCAGCGGGACCTCGGCATCCGGATGCGCGGACGGCGCATAGACAACCATCAGCGCCCCGCCGACCGTGCCGGGCGGATCGAAGCGTACTTCCTTGGCGGCTCCCTGCAAATAATCGATCCTCTCGACGCCCGCGAGCACGTTGACGACGTTGGACCACACGGCGCCGCGAGTGAGCCTGTCTGAAAAGGTGCGTCGGTCTGCGGCGCTAAGAGCCGACCAGAACTTGGGATCACGAAAGGTTCGATTTTCAAAATAACTGTCGGCACGCGCGTAAAGTGCCGCCTGGCTGCCGAGGACGCGAATGTCATTGCTGATGTCCGCTCGAACGAGCGCTGCGGCCGTCGCGGCTGCCGTACCCCCCGAGCCAATAATAACAACGGGATCATCCGGGCCGCTGGCAGCCGCCTGCTTGACGGCAGCGATGACGCCCGGGCGCCAGAAATCGACCCCATCAAAGATTCGCCCATCGGCGACTTTTCGTAAATTTGTGGATTGGGGTCCCGGTCCGGTCACCACTACACCGTCGAAGCGGCCTTCGCTAATCGATGCTCCGCTGTCTCGGCTCGTATAGCGCACGCTCCAGCGGCCATTGCGGTGCTTTAGTGCCGTAACCGGACCAAAGCGTATTGGTCCAAGACCGGAGAGACACCAGGCGAGGTATTGCGCGAAGTCCTGGTGGGTTGGTTTGGGTCGTCCGCGATCGACCCAGTCGCCATAGCGCTCGGTTTCGATCTGGAACGCCGTCCAGGAGAACCGCGCCAGCATCGCACGATCGAGATCTGCTGCGAGGTCGGTGTCATAGGGGAAGCCGACATCGCGCTCGGCAGGAGTGCAGAGGCGCTGAAGCCCGTCGGTGTATCCGAATTGCCCCGTCCAGGCCGCGCCGATAACATCACGTTCGAAGATCACGACTTCAAGCGGGAGCGCGGCAAGGTCGCGAAGACACGCAGCCTTGGTGGCAATCGCTACTGCCTTAGGCCCCGCACCAATGATCGCCAGCCTCTGCCTTGCCATCCAATTTCCGTCTTGCGCGCGTCCCTTGTTCCAATTTCCGTTGCAAAAGGCAAAGCATTGCTGCCCAAGCCGCCGGCAGACGAAGAAGCCGGCAATTCGCACAGTTATGCAGCGCGTCCGCTCTGCTTGTCGCCCCTCACTCCTACCGGTTGAGAGAAACGCCGTGCACTTGTGTTGATTGGGCACGGCGCGAACGATCACGCCAATGCCAGCCGTCATCGGACAACGCCTGCAGTGGCTTGGAATGCAACTTGAGCCGAGTTCAGGCAAGCGTTGCCTGGGCGTGTGATTTGCCCCTGGGGATGCTTGTGTCGCGGGATGTGATCGATGGCCTTCCGATCTATGCGTCGCCTCCTTTTCGATGAGAAGTGACGCCCGAGCTTATCCCGTCGGTCACCGCCCGATCCAGCGAGGCTAGGCAGAGAAGCGGTTTGTTCTTGAAGAACCTGGACAAGCTAAGGTCTTTGATCGTTGGCGAGCACCGACGCCTGGAATTCACTTCTTCCTGGACGGCTGCTTTGCTCGTGGCTCTGCCTCACTCCCCAACAGCGCCTTCGGGGCGCTCCCTGCGTCGATAATCTCGAGCGGATGAGCAAAGTGTTGAACTGAGTGACGAAGGCGCTTCCGAGCGACTTTTTCGCCCGCGCGAAGCGGATTAAGGCCTTCGCCTTCCCGGTCCGGAGAGCGCTCGCCGGTTCCATGTTCGCCATGCTCCCCAAGTCCTTGGCTGATGGCTGCATGTTGCCGAAGCAGTTCGACGGGCGCTGAGCCCGCGTCCGTTCCAGCGGCAGCGATCGGGGCAGTGAGTTCCTGGCCCGACGCGTCTGCCCTTGTGACGACGGTCGCGCCGTCGATGTCGATAATGATGCGCATTTCTTTTTCCTTAGATGTTGGTGATGGCGTAGCGCGCCTCGATGTTGGTGAGGTTTGCCGTCAGGTTGTGAATAGTTATCCAGAAGGTAATGGTGCTTGCCGTTGCTCGTTCGACGGCAACCTCCCATTCGACCTGCGGTGCGCCAGGTACCGGGCTGGTCGAGACGACCGTCCAGACGACATTCCAAGCTGCAGGCCAGTTGAACGTGAACCAGCGCTGTGTTGCGTGTGCGGGAAGGGACCCGGTGAACTGGACGCCAACGACCATAGCTGCCTCCTTCAGTCGGCGGCGAAGATCGCGTAGCGACCTTCAACGTCGATATTCTTCCCCGTCAGGTTGGTGATCTTGATCCAGTAGGTGATCGTTCCCGACGTCGCCCGTTCGACCTGTACGCGCCAGCTGACTTGGGGTGCGCCGGTATGCGGCGTGATTGAGACGACATCCCACGCGACATGCCAGCACGCCGGCCAGCCGAACGTAAACCACGACTGTGTCGCGCCGGCAGGCAGGTGGCCCTGGAACTGGACTCCGGTCCAAGGTCCAATCGTCAACCGTCGGCCAGAGAAGATTTCCTGAATGCCTGTCCGAGTATCAGTCCAGAAAGGAACAAAGCCACCCGGCACGCCAGCGAGGCCGAAATAATCACCGATGAAGGTGGTGTTGGGGTCGCCATGCGACCATGGCGCATTGACCGTCGGGTCCCACGCGACGTTCGAAACACGTTCAACGCTTCCGAACGTTGCTCCACCGTCGGACGAAACCGCGATCATGGTATCGATGAGCGGTGGGCCGCCGGACCATTTGGGACCAAGCTGGTAATAGCAGCAGCCGATGGTGCCCGAGAGTGTGCTTGCAAGCTGCGGGTGGAAATCGTGCTGGTCCGCGCCTGGCACACCTGCAAACGTCAGCAGAGGCTCTCCGGAGCCGGCGCCGAGCCAAGACGCTCCACCGTCCGTCGAACGACGGTAATAGACCCGCGACACGCCCTCGCGGTAATCGGCCCACGCGACGGCCAGGTTGCTGCCCGACCCGGCGCACGCGGTTGGCAATGTCAGCACACGGAACTTCATTCCGGGAAACTTTGGAAAGCCACCCGGCGAGCCGAGGGCCGCCGAAAAGGTTGTCAATCCGGACGCTGCGATAACCGGCGCTGAGAAGGAGTTGCCGCCGTCCGTCGACTTGACGAACTTGATCGTGCTGCCGGAGATCCAAAAGATGTAGATCGATCCGTCGTCGGCAACGACGACGGCTGGTGAGAATGAATCCAACGCGAGCGCGGTTCCGACCGGCTGCGCGCCGACACCTTGCCAGGTGGCGCCGTGATCGGTGGTCCGCGCAAATGCCAACTTCGAGCCGTCATCCCAGGCCGCATAGACGTTCCCGAAGTGGGGGCTTCGAGGATTCCTGTCGCCGGTCGCCCATTGTTTGTCGTCGTTGGTGCTCTGGTGAATGAAATTGGGGCCACTCCACGTGCGACCGCCATCGGCGGACTTGTAGACCGCGATCCCGAGCGCTGAATAAGGACTGGCGCTGCTCGGAAAAGGAAGCGCTACGAGGTAACAGTTGCCGGCATTATCCCAGGCAATTGCCGGGTCTGAGATCCCCGACCAAACCTTGTTCGGGTCGGCATTTCCAAGCAGCACGAAGGGAGCTGCTTCGTTCCAGGATTCGCCGCCATCGAAGCTCGCATAGGCGGCCAGCGAGAACGCATAGGTTGAGGGGTTGGTGAATCGCTTCGAGGCACCGACGAGATTACGTGCATCGAGCGGGTTCACGTCGACTTCTGACTCGCTACGCGAATTGCTTGGACTGGGACTGTAGGTGACCTGCGTGTTGCACCACATAATTGCCGTCCTGCCCTGTTGACGATGCAGTCGTGCGCCCCCCGCTAATGAGTTGCGGCAATGACATCTTTTGCCGTTCGCCGGCGGCGCTTGGGATCACTGCCGCCGATGTCGGCACCCTCGCTTACACGACGCGCGCCGCGCGACGCGCGAGCCGGGCACTCGCCCAGCGCTCGAGCGGAGCATACAGCCGCCGAAGAATGTACCACAGTGCGAGAAACGGGATCGCTTCGAGCGTGAAGCTGTGGAACTTGAAGAATAGTTCCGCGACAATCAGTGCGATGAACAATGGCGGCAGTTTGATTGCCGCAAGC
>DASRBJ010000245.1:0-2796 GCA_035653695.1 Sphingomicrobium sp. | reverse complement strand
TCTTCTGCCGACCAGCGGCGCCGCCGCTGAACCGATGTGATGACCTCGACCCGATCGATGTTCCCAGTCATAGACACAGGCATACTCCTGGTGCTTAACCAAGGGGTAGGCCCTGTCCGGTCTTTTAGGGGGCCGCTTCACGAGGAGCGACGAAGGTGCGTCATCGTCCATTAAACCGAACATCAACTGTCGAGCCCACGATGCTTCCGCACGTTCTGGCACTTCCAGGCAAGCATCGGCATGGCCCTCATGCGAGCGCGGATCTCGGGTGCAACATCCAGCAGATCGGTGTTGATCTCCCCACGGTCGAGTACGCAGTCGAGGAACTCCCGCTCGGCCGTCGTCAAGTCGAGAAGGAAGGCAAATTTCTCTCGGCAGAGCGCAACGGTTTCCTCAACCCAAGTGTCAATCGCACGCCGGTCAGCGAAATAGCCACGCGGCAGACAAATCATAAGCTTTTGCCGAAGCTCGCGCGGATCACCTTTGATGGAATCGATTGACACCGTTCGCCAGTCTCGGCGCCCGCAGGCGCCAAAAGCGAGCATGGCGGCCTTGATCTTTTTCCAGTCGAGTCCATCGAGCGACAGGATGCGGCGCGCGTCAAAAAGATCGCGCGCTGCGTGCCGGTCGAAGAGTGCAACAAGCTTGCCAGCGACGATCTCATGGAGGTCGAGGACCAGCACTCGTTCTGCGCGTACGTCGCCGAGCGCAGTGGACGGCATACGAGTGGCGCCAAACAGCGGCTGGCGCGCCATGTAGTTCACATCGAGCTCCAGCGTGGCGTTTCCGCCCAACGCGGAGGCAAAGCGCAGAAGCCACTTGCCGCCCGCATGTTCGTCAGGCTGGCGTCGAACGACATAGCCTTGAGATGCGAGGAGACGGTTCAGAGCAGCTTCGACCTCTGGCCGCTCAGCTTCCATCGCCGATCGCTCAAGGGCGCCGATATAGTTGAGGTCGATATCAACCGACAGCCGGTCGAGACCGAGGTGAAAGACATTGAGCGCCGTGCCGCCCTTGAGAGCAAGCTGTTCACTCAGGATGGTGTCGCCCGCTGTTTCCTGCAGGATATCGAGCAGCCGGAGTACCTTTTCGAGCGTCCCGGCCTGATGACCGGTATCGTCGGCAATCCGCTGAAGCGTCTGAATCGAAGGCGCCGCCACTCACAGCCCCTCGAACCGGCGTTCTACGACGTCGAGGGGTAAGATTACGTTCCAGCCCTTGGCTGTCCTCCCCTCTCCTGGCTTTGTGCCCAGGGCATACCGAGCCTGACGCGGTGCCATCGCGTGCAGTTGTCGGAGCGCCGTATCGGGAATGCCAAGCCGTTGCTGCTCCCGTTCGAGCCAATAGCCGAGCGCGCCAGCCGCCGCCGCATTGCCAAGTGCGCGCATGTGGCGGACGAGCGCGGCAGCATCCACCCGTGCGACGAGATCGAGCGAGTTGAACAGCTCCTCCGTCCCACCGGCGAGTTCATAGCGGTCGAACAGATCTGCGATCGTGCGCTCCACCGTCGTGACGCGAACGTCGAGCCCCATGCGGTCAACCACCATCACCCCGTCCTTCAATTCTCCATCTCGTCGGGCGAAGCCGCGCGGCGGCTTGACGAAGCGGCAGGAGAAGCCGGCGGCTTCGAGCACGCCTGGCTCACCGGGCGCGATCATCTGGACCTCATACCCCTCCGTGTAGGCGGAGCCGTGCAGCTCCAGCGCCGAGTGATAGGCGATGACAGCGCCCCGGCGTAGTCGGGATGCTGCCAAGAACCGATCGACCGACCACTTTCGGGCGTCGGCGTGTTTGGGAACGGAAGCGAAGACGCCCCGCGCGACCCGCTTGATGTTGCCGGCTTGAAGGTGCTGAGCAAGCATCGCGGTGACGACCTTGTCACTCGGATCTCGGCCTACCGCAGCCGCGTACTCCGCGCGATCGAAGACCGGGTGCGCGCTAAAGAAAGGAGCGGAGACGAGCCGGGGCATGATATCAGTGGCTTTGTCTTAGCCTGATATAACCATATATCAAATATGGCTTACTCCGTCAATGGGAGAGTCCGGCTTCCCCAAACAGTCATTCTCGTACACAGGCCTTAGCCACATCTCATATATCGCTTCATACAGTAACAACAAAGTTATGGCCCTGCCGGTCTGCCCTCCGAAGGTGGAGGTCACAGGTTCGAATCCTGTTGGGTGCGCCACTCTACGATTTTGCGCGTCATCGTTCCCTCTTCGCGCAAGACACCGCACGGGCTCGCCGGCAGAGCCTATAGCACATAACGTTCACGCTCGCCGCGCTCGTTACCTCTCCTTGGGAGATCAGCTTGGGCATTGGGCCCATGCACGAGTCCGGGCCCCGGCACCGTCTCGCCCGTAGCATCGACAGTCATCGACACGCGACCGAACGGATGCACGCCGCGAGACCAGGCGCGATGGCAGATATCATTCATCACAGCCATAGCCGTCGGACTGCAGCCGCATGCGAGCCAATTCGAAGAGGCAGTTGCGATTAAGCCTGAGACCAAATCGGGCGGGAACGACCAAGCCGCCTGACTATCGCCTGGGCGCTTCCCTCTTCGAAACGGGCGCTCAGAACGCTGGGCGTGCGGTCAGTCATGGTACGGCGCAGCTTCACGACGCGCTGGAAGTCCGGCGTGCAAACCCAAACCGAGTGTGAAGTGGACCCCATCCGTGGGACCGCTCGGACCGGTTTCTTAGTTGGAAGCTGGACCGTTCCGACCTTGTGAAGCCCTTATGCGATCAAAGCCTGTTGTGGTTGTGGCGGCTGTGGGCATATGGGCAACGCGCCAGC
>DASRBJ010000244.1:0-2466 GCA_035653695.1 Sphingomicrobium sp. | reverse complement strand
CTGTTTTTAGTGTTCTCCGCCTTCAGAAACGTAGTTCCGATTCCAGGCGGGGATTTCAACCACGATCTTGCCGGGCTTTGTAATCACCGACTGGCAGCCCAGGCGCGAGTGCAGCGTAAGATCGGCGGCCATGTCGAGGCGATCGGCTTCGTCGTCTTCCATGTCGCTGAGACACTCCTCGCCTTCCTTTACAACGACGTGACACGTGGTACACGCGCAATTTCCGCCGCACGCGTGATCCAGATGGATGCCGTTATTTAAGGCGACATCGAGCAGAGACTCGGGTTTGCCGTGATCCTTATAGGGCAGTTTGCCGTGCTCGAATTCGACGGTCTTATTCAGCGGCAGGAACGTGACCTGCACCAGGTTTTCGGCCGGTTTGTCCAGCGTTGCCGCCGTGCCTTGCGTTTTTTCGTCTGCCATAATTCCTCGCTAATCCCGCGTGATCTCGGCCGGCGCGATGGGATGCGGCGCAGTCGGCCCTTCGCCGAGATCCGCCTGGTCCATGTTCTTGCCCTGCAGCGCCGTCGCGACCGCCGAGTCCATCATCATTTCCGCCAAGCGCATCGTCGACTGGTTCAGGGCTTCAATCCCCTCGCGGATCGTTTTGTAATCGTCACCCGACTTCGCCTTCACCAGCTCTTTTTCGAGCTTGGCGATTTTCGACCGCTCGTCCTTCGTGAGTTGATTCCACGCCGGCGATTTGCGTCCCTTTTCGAGCGCGCCGAAAATCGTTTCCGCCTCGTTACGTGCTTCGATGAGCTGCCGCTGCCGGAAGTCTTCCTCGGCGTAGTCGAACGAATCGAGGATCATGCTCTCGACCTGCTCGTCGGTGAGGCCGTAGCTCGGCTGCACCTCAATTTCGGCTTCCTTGCCGCTGCGCTGCTCGCGCGCGGAGACGTGCAGGATGCCGTTCGCGTCGATCAGAAACTTCACCTCGATGCGCGGCAGCCCTGCCGGCATTGGTGGAATTCCCTTCAGATCGAAACGCGCGAGTGACCTGTTGTCCTTCGCCAGTTCGCGCTCGCCTTGCAGCACGTGGATCGCGACGCTGGTCTGGCCCTCGACGCCGGTCGTGAAGTGTTCGGTGGCGGAAGCCGGAATCGTTGAATTGCGATGAATGATCTTCGCGACCACGCCGCCCAAGGCTTCGATTCCCAACGAGAGCGGCGTCACGTCGAGCAGAAGCATGTCGCTGGTCGCGATGGATCCGCCCGCAAGAATGTTCGCTTGAACAGCCGCGCCCAACGCAACCACTTCGTCTGGATTGAGGTCGGTGTGCGGCTTGCGCTGGAAAAGATTTTCGACCAGCGTGCGCACCTTCGGAATGCGCGTAGAGCCGCCCACCAGGACGACTTCCTCGATCTCGGACGGCGCGAGGTTCGCATCCTTCAGCGCCTGCTTGCACGGACCCACGGTCCGCTGCAAAATCGGCTCAATCAGTTGCTCGAACTGCTCGCGCGTGATTTCCCGCTGGTAGCGGTGGCCGCCCTCCAGTGTGACGTCGAGCGTAGTTCGCTCTTTCGAGGAGAGAGCAATCTTTGCCTCGATCACAGCTTTGCGGATCGCCTGCACGACCGAACTGTTGCGGCGCACATCAATTTTCAGATCCCCCTGGATGTCATCGAGCGCGATCGCAATCAGCAGGTTGTCGATGTCGTCGCCCCCGAGGTGCGTGTCGCCGTTGGTGGCCACCACCTCGAAAATTCCGTCCTGCAGGCGAAGAATCGAGACATCAAACGTGCCGCCACCCAAGTCATACACGGCAACGAGGCCGTGTTTCTTCTTATCGAGCCCATAAGCGAGTGATGCCGCGGTAGGTTCGTTCACTAGGCGCAAGACTTCAAGCCCGGCGATCCGGCCGGCGTCTTTTGTCGCCTGTCGCTGCGCGTCGTTAAAATATGCAGGAACTGTGATCACGGCTTTTGTGACCGGCGCGCCGAAGTAGCGTTCCGCATTGCGTTTGAGCTGGCGCAGGACAAAAGCGGATATTTCCGGTGGCGTGAATTCCTTGTCCCCGAGCCTGATTCGCAGCACCTCGCCGGGTTTCAGTCCTTCAGCGAGGCGGAATGGAAACAGCTTCAATTCTTCCTTAATATCCTCGATGCCGCGGCCCATCAGGCGCTTGATCGAATACACCGCGCGCTCCGGAGTTTCGATCAGGTATTTACGCGCGGGATTTCCCACGATGATCTGCTCGTGTTCGTCGAGCGCGACCAGTGACGGCACCAGGTTCGAGCCGTCTTCGCCCGGGATGACCACAGGCGTGTCCCGGTCCATGAACGCGACCAGTGAGTTCGTGGTGCCAAGATCAATTCCGACGATGCGATCGTTGTTCGGCATTACTGTTTCTGAAACTGCTCTTACGGCTCAAGCACTTCGTTGACGTCACGAACCAGATTGCGGATGTAGGAGCGGCGGTTCAGCAGGTCCACCATTTTGTCGCGGACCTTGCGACGCGTTTCT
>DASRBJ010000243.1:0-2220 GCA_035653695.1 Sphingomicrobium sp. | reverse complement strand
AACTTCGTGATGCGGCTGTCGAACTTGACCCGCACCTTTCCCGTTGAACCGTGGCGCTGCTTGGCAACGATGATCTCGGCAAGCCCGTACGCGCGGGCCATTTCCTCCTGCCAGGAAGCAAAGTCGGGATGATCGTCGGCGGGCTGCTTCGCCGCGAGGTAATAATCCTCGCGATAAATGAAGATGACGATATCCGCGTCCTGTTCGATCGATCCCGACTCGCGAAGGTCGGATAGTTGCGGTCTCTTGTCTTCCCGCTGCTCGACGGCGCGGCTCAGCTGGGAAAGTGCAATCACCGGCACGTCCAGCTCCTTTGCAAGCTGCTTTAGTCCGCGACTGATCTCAGAGATTTCCTGCACGCGATTATCTCCAGCACTCCCCTTCCCTGTACCCTGGAGCAGCTGGAGATAATCGACGATGACAATGCCGATTCCCTTCTGACGTTTCAGCCGCCGAGCGCGTGCACGAAGCGCCGCTATTGTCAGTCCTGGCGTGTCATCAATGTACAAGGGCAGGCTCTGCAACTCGGCGGCAGCGCGTGCGAGCGAGCGAAATTCCTGCTGGCTTATCCGCCCCATCCGGAGGTTCTCGGAGCTAATTCCCGACTGCTCGGCGAGAATTCGAGTAGCAAGCTGGTCGGCGGACATTTCGAGACTGAAGAGCGCCACCGGTGCACCCGCTGACTTGGCCTTTTCGATCCCATCTTCCTGGTCTTGAAGCAGCCTTTTGGATGCGTTGAATGCCATGTTCGTCGCAAGCGAACTCTTGCCCATGCCCGGACGGCCGGCGACGATGATCAGGTCTGATTTGTGAAGGCCGCCTATCTTCGTGTTGAGGCTATCGAGACCGGTCGTAAAACCGGAAAGATGCCCGCCGCTGTTCAGCGCCTTCTCAGCGAGCTGGAGCGCCTCTTTCGTCGCCTCTCCGAAGCTCTTCGCCTTACCTTCGCTACCGCCCTCCTCGGCAACCTTGTACAACTCGGTCTCGGCGCGCTCGATTTGAGCGAGGGGGGCAACGTCCTCGCTCGTGTCGAGCGCGCCTTCCACGAGGTCGCGGCCAACGCCGACAAGGGCGCGAAGCAACGCGAGATCGTAGATCTGTCCAGCAAAGTCACGAGCGCCGATCACGGCCGCGCCTGAGCCCGTCAATTGCGCGAGATAGGCTGGGCCGCCGACCTCCTTCATGCCGTCATCAGCATCGAACAAGGGCTTCAAGGTAACCGGATTGGCGACTCGGTTGCTGTCGGTGAGGCGCAGGATGGCCTCGTAGATTCGGCCGTGCAGCGGCTCGAAGAAATGGTGCGGTCGAAGCTTCATGCCGATGTCTTCAACAAGCCTGTTGTCGATCATCAGCGCGCCGAGAAGTGCGGCTTCCGCTTCCACATTCTGGGGCAGGACCGGATTGGTAGCCGGATCAACCGGTTCAGCGATACGCACGACTTCAGCCATGACGACTCTCCTACGCCTTTACGGCAGCTCACCCAAACGGAACATAAGCAGCACGAGTGTGGATAGCATGTGCACGAATCATGCTGCTGGCCGCAGGAACTCGCAAAATTGTCGGCCTCGCCCCATCCACAGAAATAATGCGGGTCAAATTGATGCGCGCATGTCGTCTCGTTAGGCACTCACCATGGCGATTTTGTCTGACCGCTGGATTCGCGAGCAAGCCGAGAATCACCGCATGATTGAACCCTTCGTCGAGGCCCAGCGTCGCGAAGGCTGCATCAGCTTCGGTCTTTCGTCCTATGGCTATGACGCGAGGGTTGCCGACGAGTTCAAGATTTTCACCAACGTCGACAATGCGCTCGTCGACCCCAAGGACTTTGCGCACAACAGCTTCGTCGATCGCAAGACGGATGTCTGCATCATCCCTCCAAACAGCTTCGCGCTCGCGCGCACCGTCGAATATTTCCGCGTGCCGCGCGACGTGCTTGTCATTTGTCTTGGCAAGTCAACCTACGCCCGCTGCGGGATCATTGTGAATGTGACGCCGCTTGAACCTGGGTGGGAAGGACACGTGACGCTCGAATTCTCAAACACAACGCCACTGCCGGCAAAGGTTTATGCGAACGAGGGGGCTTGCCAGTTCCTGTTTCTTAAAGGGAATGAACCCTGCGAGGTGAGCTATGCGGACAGGGCGGGCAAATACATGGGACAGAAAGGCGTCACATTACCAAGGCTCTGAGAAGGACCGCAGGTTCGCTTGCATTCTGTCGTT
>DASRBJ010000242.1:0-3313 GCA_035653695.1 Sphingomicrobium sp. | reverse complement strand
TTCAACTCCCCCCAGCCCGTCACGGCCGCCAGCATGGTCGACATTATCGACACGAGTGCAAGTAGGCGCGTTGCGCGAAATGTCGCTCAACGCGCGAGTGCAGCAATTACGCAACAGTTTGAAACGCATTCTATCGCGCTGACCAATTCACGCGATGTTCTCGTATCAGCGGAGCAAGCCGCGCTTCGTCATCGCGCGTGAATAAAGCAGCAACGCCACACCGATGACGATGATCAACCACGGCATCAGCACTGATGCAGTGCCCTTGTTGCCCTGCAGCGGGGGCGCGAGCGTCATCTGATAACCAATGCTAAGAACGATCCCTACTGCCGAAACGCAATAGGCCCAGAATGCGAAGCGGCTCCGGATCAGCAGCAGAATGGAACGAGCAACCCTCCCCAAACGCCAAGTGCCCATCCGACTTTGGCGTATCCAGGAAAGTTATCCATCCAGGCGAGCGCGGCATTGGGATCAACGCCGGGCATAGCCTTTGCAAGATACTGCAGGTCGCGCATGTGGCTCATGACGTAATCATATGCGCCAAAGCAGCTGTACAAGAGCGCGATCGCGCCCACCGCCCATAAGTGCATGGGCACCGGTCTGTGTGCAGTCGTTGCCATTGGAACCCCCTGACGCCCGCACCGCGTTGGGCGCGGCGGCGGTGATGAGGCGCCCACCGTCAGCCACTTGTCAATGGCCTTTCACCAAGCTCTTCAATCCAAAGGAATTTCGCGCTTGAGCACATTTCCAAGTGCGGAAGCGAGCTTCTCCATTTCATAAGGCTTCTGAAGTATGGGAAACCCGTGAGTTCCCCCGATCTGCTCGCTGTAGCCGGTCGTCAGCAGAATTGGCAGCTCGGGAAACCGATCGCGCACTTTGCGCGCGAGCTCGATGCCACTGATGCCGCCTGGCATGACAATGTCGGAAAAAATGAGCTTGGGTTTTTCGCCTCCCGCGAGCCGCTCAAGCGCGTCCTTTGCACTATGGGCGACGGTGCATTCGAACCCAAGTTCGCTCAGCATTCCGGCGGCAAGTTCGGCAACGAGGGTATCATCTTCAACGATGAGGACGCGCTCGAGCGACGTCCCGCCATTCTGCCGACTTTCCGCCGCGGTCGCTCCCCGGCTCGCTGGCAAATAGATGGTGAATGTTGCGCCCCGCCCTTTCTTTGAGTCGACAGTGACACCTCCACCGATTTGCTTGGCAAAGCCGAATACTTGGCTCAGCCCCAAGCCGGTTCCTTCTCCGAAGCTTTTCGTCGTGAAAAACGGCTCGAACACCCGTTCCATGACATCGGCGCTCATGCCTTCGCCTGTATCGGCGACCTGGAGTGCAACATGTTCGCCGCGAAGGCCGTCGGGGTTGCCCTCGAGAACGAGGTTTTGCGCGCTTATCTTGAGCCGCCCGCCATCTTTCATCGCATCACGTGCGTTGAATGCCAGATTGAGGATTGCAAGCTCCAATGCGCCGGCATCGGCATCAACCGGCCACAGCTGATCCGAAAGCTCCGTCACGAGTTCGATGTTCGAGCGCAGCGACGGCCGTATCAGCGTCGCAACCTCGCTGAAGAACTCCCTCAGATCGATCTGGGTGATTTCCAGCTGTTGCGCGCGAGCGAAGGCGAGAAGCTGTTTCGTCAGTCCCGCGCCACGCTGCGCCGAACCCCGAACGCCGTCGAGAAGCCGTTTGATTTTGTCCGGATCTTGCAGATTGCGTAGGCCAAGCTCGCAGGCTCCGAGGATTGCCGTAAGGAGATTGTTGAAATCATGGGCAAGGCCGCCGGTCAGTTGCCCGAGAGCTTCCATCTTCTGGGAGCGGAACAGCTGTTCACGAGACTCGTCCAGCCTTTTCTGTGCTTCCCGTTTCTCGGTCATGTCGCGGGTGATCTTCGCGAAGCCGAGCAGCCGTCCGTCAGGATCGCGGATGGCGTCCAGCACCACACTCGCCCAGAAGCGCGTACCATCCTTGCGAACGCGCCAACCCTCGGCTTCGTATCGACCGGTCTCGCGCGCCGTCTCCAGTGCCTTGAAGGGGATGCCGGCATTGAAGTCTTCGGGCGTATAGAACCGGCTGAAATGTTCGCCGATAATCTCGTCAGGAGTGTAGCCCTTGATGCGCTCGGCTCCGGCATTCCAATTGGTAACTCGGCCATCTTGGTCAAGCATGTAGATCGCGTAATCCGTCACTCCTTCGACAAGGATCCGAAATCGTCGCTCCGCTTCGAGCAGCGCGTTTTGCGCATCGCGCTTTTCGGTCATGTCGCGCGTGATTTTTGCGAAACCGACGAGTTCCCCATTCTCGTCGTTTATCCGATCGACAACAACGCTCGCCCAGAACCGAGTGCCATCCTTGCGGACGCGCCAGCCTTCGCCTTCGAACTTTCCCTCCTTTCGAGCGGTCGCAAGGACCCGCTGCGGCATTCCCGCCTGTCGGTCCTCCTCCGTGTAGAAAGTGGAAAAATGCTTGCCGACGATTTCTTCGGTCTGGAAGCCCTTGATGCGTTCCGCTCCGGCGTTCCAGCTCGTCACGAACCCTTGTGGATCAAGCATGTAGATCGCATAGTCGATGATCGACTGCACGAGCAGCTTAGAAGGGTCATCGGTAGTCTTCTGATCCACTAAATCCCCGTCGCCTGCCAACGGCATTGCTCCCCGCCGAACTCAACACGCGCAACTGCGCGATGAAGCTTAACCCGCAACTTCGGTTGCGGTTGCACGAAAGTACAGTAGTTTGTCTGTATTGCCGAGCTGGGAGCTAGCGATGCTCCCTTGCCAACCGGCTCATCAGGATCGCCGCCCGTTTCGCCTGCCTGCTGATCGAGGGAAGGTCAACTGTCTCTGAAGCGGTGTGCGACCCCGAACTCGCTGGACCCAACCCAGCCAAACCATCGACTTCGGCAGCAACGAAGCTGATGTCGCCGGCACCACGTTCGGCAGGATCGAGTTCCGCCATCTCGGCCAGGCCCAGGTCGCGATTGACGCCATTCAGGTCAGCGAGGAGCGCGCGATTGCCGTTTGTCGGCGGCATTGGCGGATAGATGTCCGGGTCGAAGCTGATCGTCGACTGTGCACCTCGGAGCGGCCGTTCAACGATCGCCCGCATCTTGGCTTCGACGCGGTCGATCTGCTCCTGGCTGATCGCACGAAGATCGCCGCGCGCGACCGCGGTTGCAGCGATTATGTTGGTCTTCCCCGTCGCCTCGAGGCGGATCTTGTCGGTGTCGAGAGTCGCGGTCTGTCCGCCGCCGATCAGTCCGACGTTGTAGGTGAGCTTTTCTTCTGGAATCTCGCGTCGGAATTCATCGATAATGCGC
>DASRBJ010000241.1:0-7197 GCA_035653695.1 Sphingomicrobium sp. | reverse complement strand
CCGAAGGCAACGTTCTGGCTGCGAGATTATGTTCGATACTGCTCGGGCCTTCGCGCCATTTGTGGGTTCGCAAGCATGGCTATCATCACCGCCACGCCAACGTCTTCGGGTGGGATGACGATCTCGAGACGCGCGGCCTCCTTCGATTGTCCCCCGCTTATGCCTGGCAACCTCGCTTTCGACGCCAGGAGCTGAAGGCAATTCTCTACTACGGCCTGAACACGATGGAATGGGTATTCTGGAAAGACTTCCGCTCCGTCGCGAAGGGTCGGCTAAACAAGTGGCACACTCTGAAACTGGACAGGAAGGAAGAAATCGAGTTCGTCATTTGCAAGGCACTCTATCTGATCCTCCTTTTTCTGCCGCCCTTCATCATGTTGCCGTTCTGGTGGGCAATCGCGGCGTTTATCCTGTTTCACCTGGTTTTCGGCTGGGTGCTGGCCGCCGTCTTCCAGGTTGCGCATCTCACGCTGGGCATGGGGTTCGACGGCGTTCGCGCCGGTGACGACTGGGCAATGCATCAGGTCCGCACCAGTGCGAATTTCGCGACGCATTCGCGGTTCATCACCTGGTTTACCGCCGGACTAAACCACCAGCTCGAACATCATCTTTTTCCGAATGTGGCGCACACACATTATTCGGGCCTGCGGCCGATCGTCCGCGCCGTTGCACAACGTCATGGATTGGAATGCCACGAACTGGGCAGCTTACCGTCTGCTGTCGGTCAGCATTTTGCACTGCTCAAGAGTCTCGGTACCGTGACCCTATGAAGTGTAGCCGCTCGAAAATGGGCGGACGCAGGAATTCCGTACCGCGGGTGGGCGATCCATTTGGCATCGACGCGCATCAATTAGCGGCACGCGGGAACAGCGAGAAAGTGGCGGTCGTGCTCCCAGACGGAAAGTCCGCTTCCGGCCAAAACGTGACCTAAACCGGATCGTTCTTCGGTAGGCCAATTCCGGCCAACGGAGAACGACGATGGGACACTCGTCATACGACCCTGTTGAGCAAGGTCCTGCCTGGAACGCTGGCAAGAAGCTCGGTGCTAAGCGGCCGCTAAAGCCAAAGGAGATTTGGGAGATCCGCTTCATGCTCGATCGCGAGCATCGGCTGCGAGATCGGGCGCTGTTTGACCTTGCGATCGACAGCAAACTTCGCGGCTGCGATCTCGTCAAAGTTCGCATCGGTGACCTCGTGTCCGGTGGTCGCGTTCGAAATCGCGCTATGGTCATCCAGCAGAAGACAAAGCGACCAGTCCAATTCGAGTTGCTCGAACCCGCCCGTTCAAGCTTGCTCGCGTGGTTGGAACGCCGTGGTGGCTCGTTGGAAAGCCACGCCTTCCCGAGCCGCGTCGATAGGCTCGATCATCTCAGCACGCGCCAGTACTCGAGGCTTGTTGAAGAGTGGGTCAGCGGTATCGGGCTTCGGAAGGAGGACTACGGAACTCACTCTCTTCGACGGACTAAGGCTGCGCTGATCTACAAGCAAACCGGGAATCTGCGAGCAGTGCAGATCCTCCTTGGGCATTCGAAGATAGAAACTACCGTGAGGTACCTGGGGGTCGAGGTTGAAGACGCGCTCACCTTGGCTGAGGCGACTGAAGTCTGACTACCCGGCCGGCGCTTATCTCGTATGGGCGCCGGCGTGGTTTGGCCGAAAGCAGGCCGTCGGCGTGGCACCGGGCGAGTGTCCGGTTCAGAGGAGTCCTTCCCGGCGTAACATCGCCAGCGGTTCGTACGACGCGAGGCCATGTAGAAGCGCGGCATAGCATTGGGCCAAATGCTGATGCGCTTGGCGCGCGCTCGTGTTGAGCGCTGCCTTAGCGGCCGCCCGCTCTTGTCGCTCGCGCCTGCGAAGATAATCGGATTCTTCCTGAGCCATCGAACACCTCCGTCGGCGGCGATACGCGAACGAGGTTGCGCGCGAATGGCTGGCGCGTGTCAGATCGATGACGATGTGAGCGACGCGCGTCCGCCCGTTCAGCCGACGCAAGTGTCCAGCGAATAGCCTTCCGAGCGCACCGTGCGGATCACATCTTCGCCGGGGCCGAGTGCAACGCGGAGGCGCCGGATGAGAACGTCGACAGTGCGAAGCTCGACTTCTTCGTTGTGCGGCCAAATGATGTCGAGCAGTTGCTGACGCGAGTAGACTCGTTCCGGATTTCGCAGGAAGTGGTGCAGCAGCCGGTACTCGGTCGGACCGAGCGACACTGCTTGGCCGTTCCTGCGAACCCTGTGCGCGGCCGTATCGAGCTCAATTCCGCCGTAGTTCAGTTTTTCGGTCATCAGGTCGGGGACCGAGCGCCGCAGTAATGCATTGGCGCGCGCCACCAGCTCTTTCGGGCTAAACGGCTTAGGAACGAAATCGTCCGCACCGGTTTCGAGTCCTCGGATGCGGTCGTCCTCGTCGCCCCGCGCGGTCAGCATGATGATAGGCAAGGTTGCGGTGGCATTGCTGCGTCGCACCCGACGACAGACTTCAATTCCGCTCGTCCCTTCGATCATCCAGTCAAGAATGACGAGGTCAGGCCTGATCTCCTCGATCAGGATCAGGGCCTCGTCGCCGCTTGGCGTCGTGGTGACCGTGAAGCCAGCACCCGTGAAGTGGAACTTCAGCAGTTCTGCAATCGGTCTGTCGTCCTCCACGACGAGGAGCCGCTTCGTCGTCGTGGACCTCATTTCGGCGACTTGCCGGGCCGGTCGGTCATATGCTGGCCGGTCGCTGCATAATAGACCATCTCAGCGATGTTCGTCGCGTGGTCGCCGACCCGCTCGAGGTTCTTGGCAACGAAGAGCAGATGCGTCGCCTGACCGATACTCTGCGGATTCTCCATCATATGAGTGAGCAGAGCGCGGAAGATGGAATCATAGAAGTCATCCACCGCGTCGTCACGTTGGCACACTCGGTACGCGGCTTCAGCGTCACGCTCGATGAAGGCGTCGAGAACATCGTGCACCATGCCGGTTGCAATCCGCGCCATCTCCGGCAGCAGCGAAAGCGGCTCGATCTTCCCGGCGTTCTCCAGCAGTGGAACGCGCTTTGCGATGTTCTTGGCATAGTCGCCGATCCGCTCAACTACGCCAGAAATCTTGAGCGCGGCGACAACGTCGCGAAGGTCCTCTGCCATTGGCGCGCGAAGGGCAATCAGCTGAACGGCCCGGCGTTCAGTCTCGACTTCGAGCGCATCAAGCTTCTTGTCGTCCTTAATGACACCCTCAGCGCCGTCCAGGTCGCGCTCCACCAGGCAGCGCATCGCCTCACCGATCGCATGCTCAGCAAGACCGCCCATTTGGCTGATGAGCGCTCGTAACCGTTCCAGATCTTGGTCGAAGGCTTTGAGCGTGTGTTCCCGGGTTTGCTGCATGTTCGCTCCAGTCAGCCGAACCGGCCGGTGATGTAGTCCTTGGTCCGCTGCTCGCGCGGATTCGTGAAAATGTCGCTCGTCTTGCCGAACTCGATCAGCTCACCGAGATGGAAGAAGGCCGTCCGCCGCGACACGCGAGCCGCCTGCTGCATGTTGTGCGTGACGATCATGATCGTGAAGCGCTCGCTCAGCTCATGGATCAGCTCTTCGATTTTGGCCGTCGAAATCGGATCGAGCGCCGATGTCGCCTCGTCGAGTAGCAAGATCTCGGGCTTAACCGCGATCGCGCGAGCGATGCACAACCGCTGCTGCTGCCCGCCGGATAGTGACAATGCGCTGTGGTTGAGCTTGTCCTTCACCTCGTCCCATAGGGCCGCCTGGCGGAGAGCGTCCTCCACGCGGTCGTTGAGCTCCGACTTCGACAGTCGCTCATAATAAGACAGCGCGAAAGCAACGTTGGCGCGAATGGATGAGGGGAAGGGCGTCGGCTTCTGGAACACCATCCCAACAAGCCGCCGCAGATCCGCCAGCGGATAGCGGCGATCGAGGACGTTGCGGTCATCGATGATGATCTCGCCAGTCGCCTGCTGCTCTGGGTAGAGTTCGTATATGCGGTTGATCGTCCTGAGCAGGGTCGATTTGCCGCAGCCGGACGGACCAATGATGGCCGTAACGGCATTGGCGGGGACGGTCATGGTCACGTCCTTCAGCGCATGTACCTTGCCGTAGTGAAAGTTGAGATTGCGCATGAGGATCGCGCCGGGCGCCGCCGGCAGGTCTGGCGTTTCCTTGGTCTCAATTCGAACGAGCGTCGCGGCGTCGTTCATCGATGTGTGCCTTTCCGGGCGAGGAACCGCACCAGGAGATTGAGGATGAGCACGAATGCCGTGAGGACGAATGCACCCGCCCAGGCGAGTGTGTGCCACTCGTCATACGGGCTCATCGCATATTGGAAAATTACCACCGGGAGGTTCGCGAGGGGCCCGTTGAGGTTCGCGCTCCAGAACTGATTGTTGAGGGCCGTGAAGAGCAAGGGTGCCGTCTCGCCGGCGATCCGCGCAATTCCCAGCAGGATGCCGGTGAGGATGGCGCTGAGCGCGGCCTTGTAGATTATCTGCGAAGTTACGCGCCAGCGCGGCAAACCGAGAGCGAAGCCCGCCTCGCGCATTTGGTCGGGCACGAGTCGCAAGGATTCCTCGGTGGTGCGGACGACGATCGGAAGCAGGATCATCGCTAGCGCTAGCGCGCCCGCGTACCCGGAGAAATGGCCCGCGGTCACGACTAGCAGCTCGTAGACGAACAGGCCGATCACGATCGAGGGCGCGCTCAACAGCACGTCGTTGAGGAAGCTCACCACCGTCGCGAGGCGGGAGTGGCGCCCGTGTTCGGCCAAGTAAGTGCCGGCCGCGACGCCGAGCGGAGCGCCGATGACCACGGCGAGAAGAACCATGATCGCACTTCCGTAGAACGCATTGAGGAGCCCGCCGGTCGTCCCCGGCGGTGGCGTCATCTGGGTGAACAGCTCCGGCGTCAGTGCCGCCGCCCCTTGCCGAAGCGTGGTCCACAGGATCCAGAACAGCCATAGGAGCCCAAATGCCGTGGCCGCGCTGGCGAAGAGGAATGCGGCTATGTCAGCTGCGCGGCGGCGAACGGGGATCGCCATCTCAGTGAGTCCTTCCGAACTGACGATTCATCCGAAGCAGCAGCAGCTTGGCAATGCCGAGGACGATCAGCGTCACTACAAACAGGAGGAATGCGAGGCCGATGAGCGACGAGCGATAAAGATCAGTATCCGCCTCAGTGAACTCGTTGGCGATCGCAGCGGCAATCGAGTTGCTCGGCATCAGGAGTGAGACCGAGAGATCGTGCGCGTTCCCGAGGACGAGGTGACGGCCATCGTTTCGCCGAGCGCACGGCCCAGGCCGAGGAAGACTGCCCCGATGATCGCTGAGCGCGTGTAGGGCAGCGTCACGCGGCTCAGGATCTCCCAGCGCGTGGCTCCCAGAGCTACCGCCGATTCGCGAAGCGGCGCTGGTACGGCGTTGAACACTTCCCGCGCGACCGACGCAATGAAGGGGATCACCATGATCCCCAGGACGATGCCGGCCGTCAGCATTCCGATCCCGATTGGAGGGCCGCTGAACAGAGGGCCGACGATCGCCACGTTTCCAAGGGAATCGCTGAGCCATGGCTCGACATGGGCAGCCATGAACGGCGCGAAGACGAACAGCCCCCACATACCGTAGATGATGCTCGGAATCGCCGCGAGCAGTTCGATGGCCATGGCGATAGGCGCACGCGTCCAGCGGGGCGCGATGTCAGTGAGGAAAAGTGCGATGCCAATGCTGACAGGCACGGCGATAATCAGCGCGATCGCCGAGGTCACGAGCGTTCCGTAGATTGGAACCAGCGCCCCGAAATGGCCGCCAACGGCATCCCAGTCGCTGCTGGTGATGAAGCGCGACCCGAACGTCTTGAATGCCAGGCGGCCGCCCCACGCCATGGACAAGGCCGCGGCACCCAGGAGCAGCAGGACAAGCCATGCCGCTGCAGCGGTAATCAGCTGGAAGAGCCGATCGGCGGCGGCGCCGCTCCTTATCGGCGCCGCTGCTGCATTCTGCTCGCGGGCGAGGCTTGCATTCACTTGATCGTGGCGCCGATATAGGTTTCGATCTGTTGCACGAGGCCGGCCGGAAGCGGGACATAGTCGAGCTTGTTCGCCTGCGCCTGCCCCTTCTCGAGCGCATATTTGAAGAACGCGATTGCAGCGTCAGACTTCGTCCTATCCCTGGGTTGCGTCGGCATGAGGATGAACGTCGTCGCGGTGATCGGATAGGCGTCCGCCCCGGGCGCGTTGGTCATGACCAGGTTGAAGTCTTTGGCATTCTTCCAGTCGGCGCTCTCCGCGGCATTGGAGAAGGTCGCGGCGCTCGGCGTGACGAAGTTGCCGGCCGCGTTCTGCAGCTGCGCGTAGGTCATCTTGTTTTGGATGACGTAGGCATATTCAACGTAGCCGATCGAATTCGGGATCTGCTTTACGTAGCCGGCGACGCCTTCATTGCCCTTCCCACCGACGCCGGAAGGCCAGTTGACCGTCTTGCCTTCACCCGGACCGCTCTTCCACGACGGGCTCACCTGAGAAAGATAATGGGTAAAATTGAACGTCGTCCCCGACCCGTCAGACCGGTGCACCACCGCGATGGTTGCGGCCGGCAACTTTAGGCCCGGATTGAGCTTGGTGACGACCGGATCGTTCCAACTCTTGACCTTGCCGGCGAAGATGTCGGCAAGCACCGGCCCCGTGAGCTTCAGCTGGCCGGCGTTGAGTCCGGGAATGTTCACGACCGCGACGATTCCGCCGATGACGATCGGGAATTGCGCCAGATGGGCCTGCCCCAGCTCGTCGCTGCCCAGCGGCTGGTCAGTCGCCCCGAAGTCGACGGTGCCTGCCTTCGCTTGCGAGATTCCGGCACCTGACCCGATCGACTGATAATTGATGCTGGCTCCGGATTCTTTCCGATAGTCCGCAGCCCAGGCGGACAGCACGGGATAGACGAAGGTCGAGCCCGCGCCAGTGACTTGCGCCCCCGAGGGGCCAGCCGCGTTGCCGCCTTGGCTGCCGGCATTGCTACCGCAGGCAACCAGCGCAACGGTGAGCGGAAGGACGGCAAAGAGCTGTTTCATGACAATTTTCCAGAGTCGTTGAACTCAGCCCCCGCTTAGAAGGCGGTTGTGACAGCTGTGTGACATTGGCCTTACGCCAGTGTGACGGCGGCTCTAAGATCGCGTCGGAAGCCGGACGACGACGGTCGTGCCCTTCCCGATCTCACTGC
>DASRBJ010000240.1:0-3960 GCA_035653695.1 Sphingomicrobium sp. | reverse complement strand
TCGAGCCGCTGGCGCAGGAGTGCGGGCTTGGGGATCAGGGTCGAAGCATAACCTTCGAACCGGCTTGCGCGCTCGGCGAACAGTTTGCGGATCTGCGCTTGCGCATTGCCGGTTATCACATCGCCGTGACGCTCCTTGATGAGCTCCATGCGACGCTTGAGGTTCTTGGACGCTGACGGGCCGCGCACTGCCATGAAGGCAAGAGCGATTGCCCCGATGCCGCCGATAATGAGTAGCCACAAGAACATACTTGCCTACTGCCTCTCACTCTGTTGCGCCGGCCACCCCCTTGGGGAAAGCACGTGCGGCACGCTGCTTACGCAGCCTTGTCTTTCGGCTTCGCCAGCATCGACTTGAGATTGTTTACCAGCGATTTGCTTGCTGCGGCCGGCGCCTCCGAAGGAGTTCCTTCCTCGCTTGCGTGGTTCAAGACCATGCCGGAGAGCGTGTTGAACGGTGAAGCAAGCTTTCCGCTTGCAACCTCGGCCATGGGTTTGCCGAGTTTTGCAGCCTGGGCCGCAACTTTCGCGTCATACGGGAAGACGACGTCGACCGAGCGTTCAATTGATTGCTCGAAGTCCTTGCGGCTGATTTCCAGCGCGCCCCCCGAGGGGACGCTGTTCGCAACGACGACCACCTTGGTTTGCGGGGCGTTGGACTTGAGCCACGCAAGAACGCGAATGGTATCCCTCGTTCCGGCCAGTGTCAGCTCGGCGACAACGATGGCGACATGCGCATCATGGACGAGGTGTGGATACTGGATCAGCATGTGCCGCGGCAGGTCGAGTACGGTCGACTCAAAAGCGTTCCGCATTTCCTCCTGCAGCTGGAAGAATGCCGTTCCGTCCGTAACGAGTGGCTGGTGGATCGGCGCTTCGGCCGAAAGCACCGACAGACGTTCGTTGGCACGCACCATTGCGCGCTCGATGAACAAGCCATCGATGCGGCTAGGATTTTCGATCGCGTCCGTAAGGCCGCGTCCCGGCTCGAGGTCAAGCGCGAGAGCGCCGGTCCCAAAATGGACGTCGAGGTCGAGAAGCGCCGTCGAGCGACGGGCCTTTTCGCCGAAGAGCCAGGCAAGCGAGGTCGCGATTGTCGAGGCGCCGACGCCGCCGCGAACGCCGATCACGGCCGCCATGACGTGCGGCTTGTCTGCCTGCGCTTCGCCCCGTGGACCAGAAAGGATCATCTGGGCGTGTGCGAAGGTGTCACGAAGCTGGTCAACGGTGAAGGGCTTCAGAAGGTAGTCGTGAATGCCGCTCGCGACGAGGTCGCGATAGAGCCGAACATCGTTGACCGTGCCCGCTGCAATGACGATCGTTCCGGGCTCGCAGACTTCTGCAAGGGCGTTGATGTCATTGAGCGGATCGGCGGATTCGCTGAGGTCGACAAACAAGATGTTCGGGCTTGCCGAAACCGACAGCGACTGCACGGCATTGCGCAAGCCGCCCTTGTTCACTTTTTCCGGAGACCAGCCGTGTTCGACCGCGACGGGCCGAAGCATGTCGGCCGTTGCATCGTCGCAAACGAAGGCTGTGAACGGATCGCGCAACCCGGCGCGAGCCTGGAACGGAGCGTTCATTAGTTGCCTCCCTTGGAGCTGACAGCCTGCAGCGCGCCCTGGCCGGTCGGTGTCTTCGTGCGATAAAGATCAACCGCGCGGATTGCATCCCTCGTGTCGGTGACTGAGGCGCCCTCTCGTCCGTGGACGAGATCCTCGGGATCGGCGACCATCGCGGCGAGGTTTGAATTTACAGCGCAACCGTAGTTCGACATGGTCTTGTTGTCCCAGTCGGGCTGTGACGGCTGGCTCCAATTCGGACAGCCAGGGACGACAGCGCGCCGCCTTGCGACGATTACTCGAACGGAGCCTGGCTGCACGGTTCCCGCGGTGACGGGAGCACCGGCGGAAACGAGCATCCCGTAACGGCCGGCAATTGCCGCAACCTGGGCTCGAGCGGACGGTGCATAGCCGCCATCGACATAGACATGATCGCCATAGCCGAGCCCAAGTCCTTGGAACCAACCATTGAGGCGGTCACTTTCGCCCGGGGCGAGTGATCCGCCCGGAGCGGCGGCATCGAACACATAGTCGGCACTTGTCACGATCGGGACATTGACCGCTGCAAGACCCATGGCGGGCTTGTCGGGCTGGTGTGCGGTCTGGCAGGCTGCCAGCGAAGAGCCGATTGCGATAAGCAGAAACGTCGAGCGCATCTTCGAATCCTTCCTGAACATGCCGCGCATCACATCTTGAACCCAGGGGCCGCCGAACCGCCGCTCATCGCTGGAGCGGGTGCTGGTCCCGCCGGAGCAACGACTGCGGTCGGATCGAGATGGCCGCTCACGCCCGTGAACGTCTGGCCGCCCCAGTCGCGCTGGATGTCGTTGGGGCTGCGATAGCCATCGAGTGGCGTCGCAAGCTGACCCGACACTGGCCGCACGAGATAAGGCGTGACGACCACGACGAGCTCGGTTTCCTTGCGCTGGAATTGTGTCGAGCGGAACAGCGCGCCGAGGATCGGCAGATCGCCGAGAACCGGGGTCTTGTCGACACTGTTGCTGCCCGTGTTCTGGAGCAGGCCGGCAATCATGAACGACTGACCGGATCCGAGCTCGACGGTTGTTTCGGCGCGTCGGGTGATAAGGCCTGGTACCGAGTAGCCGCCGAGCGAGACGCCGCTCGATGGATCGAGCTGGCTAACTTCCGGGCGGACGCGCATCGAAATGCGGCCGTCGCCAAGGACGATCGGGGTGAAAGCGAGGCCGACGCCATATTGCTTGTACTCGATGGTGACTGCCGAACTCGTCCCGCTCGCCTGCGAGATCGGGATCGGGAATTCGCCACCGGCAAGGAAGCTCGCTGTTTCGCCTGAAAGTGCGGTGAGCGTCGGTTCAGCAAGCGTCGTTGCAAGGCCGTCCGTCGCTGCGATGTCGAGCGTGCCGAGGATATCAAGCCCAAGCAGATGCCCAAAACCAGCCAGGGTCGTCCCCGTCGGGTTCACGTTGAACGTGGCGGTGTTTCCCGAAATCGTTCCGGGAGTTCCCCGTCCAATCCCGAACTGGAAGCCCGAAGTCGTATCATGGGACAGGAGGTTGACGCCCATGGACTTCAAAAGCGAACGGTTGATTTCAGCAATCCTCACTTTCAGCATCACCTGGAGCGGCGTTGCGGACTTGACGCGGCTGATGACCTGCGTTCCGTCACCGACATAGGCTTGCGTCAGGCGCTGCGCCTCCGCGACATCGTCGGGGTTGGCGACGGTTCCGGTCAGCAGTACGAGATTGTTCATCGGCGTAGCCTGGATGCTTGCGTCCGGCATCGCGAGATGAAGCATCTCGCCGACTGAGCTGATGTTGTTGCCGACGCGGACGTTCGCCGCGTAGACAACCCGGCCACCCTTTGAGGTCGCGTAGATCGTCGTCTCGCCTTGGCCTTTGCCGAAGACATAGAGCTGGGTGGACGAGCGGACCTGTACGTCAGCAACGGCGTCATTAGCGACGAACACATCGCTCATCGGCTCGGAGAGACGAACGAGAGTCCCGGTACCCTTGCTGAGGTTTACCGTTTCGGCCGGACGGGCCGACGTCGGCTGGGCTACGGCCGGAGCCGAAGCTCCAAGCGTTCCCAGAGCGAGCGCAGCAGCTGCGAGCGCCGTGCCGAGGCGTGCCCGGCGAATGATTGCTACATTGTTCATCTTAGCGAGCTCCCACCGGAACAACGGTGACATTATTGCCGCGTGCGATGCGGACGACGGGTCCGGTGTCGCTCGCTTGGCCGGTTACAGCCTGGCCGAGGCCCTTGCCGAAGCTACCCATCGCCTTTGCGAGGACTTCTGCCTTGTCGGCCGGCCGAGCAGGGACTGTTCGGCGCTGGAAGCGTGACACATCGCCGCCCGTCGTAAACGTGGTGTTGGTGTCGATCGGACGGTTAGCCATCGCAAGCAGCATCTGCTTTTC
>DASRBJ010000239.1:0-3516 GCA_035653695.1 Sphingomicrobium sp. | reverse complement strand
GTCGCCCCACAATAGAGCACGAATTACACGCTCGCCAATCCGAGGTGAGGTTTTGCAAAGCCTAGTCGCCGGTCCCATTGAGGATCACATTGAGAGTTAGGGAGCCTCGCGTCTATGAACTTCAGCGACTTCTTTTCTCTGGCGACGCAAAAGCGACCCTATGAATACCAGCGCTTGCTCGCGGAGGCCGGTTGGCCGGACGTGCTTATCGCTCCGACGGGACTCGGCAAGACAGCAGCAGTGATCGTCGCTTGGCTTTGGCAGCGTTGGCTTGTTTCTAATGCGACACCACGTCGGCTCGTTTACTGCGTGCCGATGCGGACGCTTGTGGAGCAGACGGCGGTGAATGTTTGCTGCTGGCTCGCAAATCTCAGAGGGTCGGAGCTCGATCCAAATGGCTCCTTGCCCGACAAGACACACATCCTGATGGGAGGCGAAGTCGATGACGAATGGATTCGATACCCTGAGAGACCCGCCATTCTGATTGGCACACAGGACATCCTCCTCTCGCGTGCGCTGATGCGCGGCTATGGGGTTGGGCGCGCCCGTTGGCCCGTCGACTTCGCCCTCCTGCACAACGATGCGATGTGGGTGTTCGACGAGGTCCAGCTCATGGCGGCCGGCGCACCCACGTCCGCGCAGCTCGAAGCTTTCCGGCGAGAGATCAGCTCCTGGGCCGGCTGCCGCTCGCTGTGGATGTCGGCGACTCTGGAGCGGGATTGGCTGAAGACGGTCGACTTCGAGAAGCATGCGGCCAAGCTTGTTGTACAAAAACTTACTGAAGCCGACCGAGCGCATCCCGCTGTCCAGCAGCGGTTTGCCGCCCCAAAGCCTCTCGCAAAGGCAAAGACGATCATCGGTTGGGCGGCAACCTCGGGAAGGGGCTTGATCGAATACGCCGACGCACTTGCCGATGAGGTCACGGGGGCGCATAGACCAGGAAAGACGACGCTCGTCATCTTGAACCGCGTGGGACGCGCGCAGGCGCTTTATGATGCACTGAAAAAACGGAATTCTCCGCCACTTCTACTCGTGCATAGTCGCTTCCGGCCGGCCGAGCGCGAAAAGATCAACAAGCAGCTCGCCGAGAAGCCCGATGCAAGCGGCCGCATCGTCGTGGCGACGCAGGCGGTCGAGGCGGGCGTTGACATCACCTCCGCCGTCATGTTCACCGAGCTCGCACCTTGGGCATCATTGGTGCAGCGTTTCGGCCGGCTCAATCGCGGCGGCGAGGAGAAAAAGATAGAGGGCAGTGAGACGGAGCTTGGCGGGCAGGCCTTCTGGATTGATATCGCTACGGATGACGGGAAGACGGACAATCTGGCCCTGCCGTATACGCCGCAAGAACTCACCGCGGCGCGCGAGCGTCTTGAAAAGCTCGAAGACGTCTCGCTGAAGTCGCTTGAAGGATTTGCGCATGGCTTCCAAGGATCGTGGCAGGTTCTTCGCCGCAAGGACCTCTACCAACTCTTTGACACCGATCCGGACTTGACGGGTTTTGATGTCGATGTCTCGCCCTATGTGCGCGGCGCCGACGATACAGACGTGCGCGTGTTCTGGCGTGCCATCGCCGATCTCAAGGCGGGCCCACAAGGGGCTGAAGCAAGGCGACCGCATCGCGACGAGATTTGTGCGGTGCCGATCGGGCAGGCGAGAGCATGGCTGGGCAAGCATAGCGGCAGAGCTTTCGTCTGGGATTGGTTGGAGAAGCGCTGGACGAAGCTTGATAGGCCTTGGCCGGGAGCGCTCGTCCTCGTAGATGCTGCCGTCGGCGGCTATAACGCGGAGCGTGGATTTGACGTCAACGCGACGAGCGCGGTCGATCCCGTTGTCCGGCAGGATGGACCGAAGACGGAGCCCGACAGCGCGGACGGTGATTCCGATACGGTGAAAGATCGAGAGGTCTGGCTGCCAGACCATCTGCGCCACGTGCGCGATGAGGCCAGGTGGCTGTGCGAGGCGCTCGAGGTACAAGGCGTGGAAGCGGAGGCCGTTGTCACGGCGGCTCAGTGGCACGATCTCGGCAAAGCGCACGAGGTGTTCAAGGCGCGCTGCGGCCTCGCACCAGATGCCGCGCCGCTGGCCAAGACGCCCGACTACAACTGGCGCATGAAGTGTCCGCCGAACCGCCGCTACTTCCGCCACGAGCTTGCTTCGGCGCTGGCGTGGCTGCAGCGCGGGCCGCAATCGCAGTCGCACGATCTCGTCGCCTATCTGATCGCTGCTCATCACGGCAAGGTGCGCATGGGGCTGCGCGCCTTGCCCGATGAACGCGGACCGAACGATGCCAAGAACCCCGACAAGCGTTTCGCGCGCGGCGTCTGGGACGGCGACCGTCTACCGGCGTTGTCGGTGGACGAGCTCTGTCTTCCAGATACGGACATCACGCTCGACGTCATGGAACTCGGTGGTGGCGCGACCGGGCGAAGCTGGGCGACACGCACGCTGGAGCTTCTGGAGCGCTACGGCCCGTTCCGGCTCGCCTTTCTCGAAGCGCTCGTGCGCATCGCGGACTGGCGGGCTTCGGGGTCAGAGCAAGCGAACGCCTGCCGTTCGGGAGGTGGCGATGGCTGAAATCGTCCTTGCCGGCTGCGCGCCGATCCCGCTCGCTTCCTACCTCAAGGCGCTCGGCGTCTTCCGGCTCGTCGCGGAACAGAAGGACAAGAAGGCGCGCGGCTGCTGGCGCGACGAGACTTTCGTGCTCGATACGGCGCTGACGGAACAAGAGCTCGTACATTTTTTTCTGCACGAATACCGCCCTTCGCCGATCATCTCGCCGTGGAACGGCGGCAGCGGGTTCTTTCCCAACGACAACAAACTTGGAATTAGCCCGATAGTCGAAGCCAAGGCCGAGCGATTCGCTGCTTATAAGGAGGCGATAGAGGTTGCGCGGAGCATTCTCGAGCAAAACAATATCGTCGAGAAGCCTGAAGGCGCACAGAAGGACGCAATACGAGCGCAGGTACGCACGAGACTGCCGGATGGCGCGCTACTTTGGTACGACGCTGCTGTCCTGCTTACTCAGACCAAATTTCTAACGCCTCCACTGCTCGGTTCTGGGGGCAACGATGGCCGCACCGATTTCTCGAACAATTTCATGTGTCGGCTGACAGACTTATTCGAGGCGGAGAGCGGTAAGCCAAGCGAGATTGCCAAGCGATCATTGGAAGCGGCGTTATACGCAACGCTAAGCACTTCCTTGATACGAGAGTCTACGACCTCAATCGATGGGTCGCGGAGAGAGAAATTGCTGGCCATAGGGCAATTTGGCCCCGGTGCGAGCGGCGGAGCGAACGCGACAGTCGGGTTCGAGCGGGAGACGCTCATCAATCCGTGGGACTATGTTTTTCTGATAGAGGGAACATTGCTCTTTGCTGCGAGTGCAGCTCGTCGACTTCAAAGTTCAAGCTCCGCAGGTCTTAGCTATCCGTTTACGGTGAATTCGACCAGCACCGATGGCGCAGGCGCCTCGCTGACCGACGAAAAAAGAAAGAGCAAAGGCAAGTTCGTCGGCAA
>DASRBJ010000238.1:0-2427 GCA_035653695.1 Sphingomicrobium sp. | reverse complement strand
AAATAGCAAGCATGCGACGCGCTATCGACACCCGCGTCTATGACTTCAACGGGCGTCGCTGGAAAAACCATCGCATGTGCCCAGACGCGCATTCCCTGACGGTGGGCTTCGCGCGTGATTGCTGCGACGAGCGTACCGGGGAGATTGGCATAGATTTTTACGGCCGTTGCGTAGGTGCCCTTTGCTCGGGCGACCGCAAGCTGGAGGTCGGTGCGGTCGTCAATCGCTTGCTCCCACGGCACCTTCCCGGCGACCGCCCCCTCCGCGATTGCCTGTGTGCGTGGATCGACGAAGAAGCTCGGTCCAGCCATGAGCGCGGCGTAGTCGATATCTGGTGACGGTATTTCGCCGACCCGGGCCGCTCTCGTGAGGTCGGCGATTTGCCGGAGATCGTCGGCCATATCGCGCGTGGCCGTGATCCCGCTGTAGATGTCGCGGCGAAGCCGACGCTCCGCTTCACTCCGGTTCGGGGGAGTAGCAAGGTGCTGATGGGAGTCGATGAGACCGGGCAGAAGAAACTTTCCAGCAAGGTCGACTTGGGTTGCGCCGCGCAACTGCGCGGCCGTTAGAGCGGTGTCCGGAACGACGGCAATGATGCGTTCGCCGTCGGTAAGCACGGCCATATCCCCTTGGAGGCCGCGCCCAGTTCCATCGATCAAGGATGCATGGCGGTAGACTGTTCGGGCGCCACTGTGCGGTGGTTCGAACGGCGGGGCCGCGGCGATCAGGAATGCTGCGGCAAGAGCAACGCGGAGACTTTTCATCTCGAGGATCCTGCCTCCCGTCGGATGTTCATGGAAGGGCTGCGATGTCCGGATCGACAAGATTTTTTCGAGCCTCGACCGACAGCAACTTCGCTGGACTATAAAAACGCAGAGGCCACTCGCGCCTTCCCATCGGCGACAGCAGCAACTGATTGACGAGTTCGTGCAGCGGCTTTGAAACATCGGCCTCTTTCACGAACAGGCGGATGCCCGCGAGGAAGACGCGCGTGATCGTGTCGTGATAGCCTTCAGTGTCGCTGTTCACACCACCGACACTCTCGTTATAGCGCCGGATGATCGACGGCAGCTTCTCGTCGAGATCAATTTCCGGGTGCCGCAGAAGCAAATAGGTAGTTGCTGCAAGATGCGCCTCGTGCGTCCATTCGGCGCGCGGCAAAGTGCGCGACAACAATCCTTCGCCGACGTGAACGACATCGGCGTCGGTGTTGAAAAGGCGTGGGAGGTATTCGGTCATCGATCAGGTCCTTGGATAGACCCGATCGAAGCCGGGTCCTGTTATGCGGCTGTCGCCGCGCTTTGCGTCGGTTGAACGGATTGTTGCGAGATCTTGGGTGCCGCTTGTCGGACCCCCTCGTCTACTTGCTCCGCAAATTGGGCGAAGTTCTCGACGAAAAGGTCGACGAGCTTTGCAGCCATCGCGTCATAGTCCGCCGGATTTTTCCAGGTGCTTCTTGGATCGAGGATCGACGTGTCGACACCAGGGACGGAAACCGGCACCTCGAACCCGAAATTCGGATCTTTGCGGAATTCGACATTCTTGAGGCTGCCGTCGAGTGCGGCGTTGAGGAGCGCGCGCGTCTCCTTGATCGGCATGCGCTTGCCGACGCCATATTTGCCGCCTGTCCAGCCGGTGTTGACGAGCCAGCAGTCTACCTCGCCCTTGGCAATTCGCTCCTTGAGCAGATTGCCGTAAACCGAGGGATGGCGCGGCATGAAAGGTGCGCCGAAGCAGGTCGAGAATGTTGCCTGCGGCTCGGTGACCCCGATCTCGGTTCCGGCGACCTTCGCCGTGTAGCCGGAAAGAAAATGGTACATTGCCTGGTCGGGCGTCAGCTTTGCGATTGGCGGAAGAACGCCGAATGCATCGGCGGTGAGCATGACGACATTCGTCGGGACCGGGCCGAGGTTGTCGGCTGAAGAGTTCGGAATGAAATCGATCGGGTACGCGCCGCGGCTGTTCTCGGCGAGGGTCGCATCATCGAGATCAAGTTCACGCGTCACCGGATCAATGACAACATTTTCAAGAACCGTTCCGAAGCGTTTGGTGGTTGCGTAAATCTCGGGCTCCGACTCCGCCGACAGCCGGATCATCTTGGCATAACAACCGCCTTCGAAGTTGAAGACCGCCGTGTCCGACCAGCCATGTTCGTCGTCGCCGATGAGCGTGCGGTTGGGGTCGGCCGAAAGCGTGGTCTTCCCGGTACCGCTAAGCCCGAAGAAGATTGCAGTGTCGCCGTTGGGGCCGATGTTTGCCGAACAGTGCATCGGCATGATTCCCGCCGGGGGAAGGATGAAGTTCAGAAGTCCGAAGACCGATTTCTTCATCTCGCCAGCGTAAGAGGTGCCGCCAATCAGGATCAATTTCTTCGAGAAGTTGACGGCAACGACGGTTTCGCTCCGGCATCCGTGGCGCTGAGGATCG
>DASRBJ010000237.1:0-4645 GCA_035653695.1 Sphingomicrobium sp. | reverse complement strand
GCCGACGAGCCCACCGGCAACCTCGACGAAAAGACCGCCGACACGGTCTTGTCAGAGTTTCTTGCGCTGACGCGAAATGAAGGAAGCGCAGCGCTCGTTGCGACCCACAACGAACGTCTCGCTGCGCGCATGGACAGGGTGGTGCGCCTTCACGACGGCCGACTCGAATGAAGGATCCGCCGCACGATAATGCCTCTCCGTCTTCAGGCCGCACGAATTGGTCAACGATCATCTTGCTCGGCGCTCTCGCGCTCCTTGTGCTTATCGTTGCTTATTTTGCAACGCGAGGGAGTTCAGATGAGGACAAGCTCACGAACAAGACAGTCGTCACGAGCAATCGAGCCTCGGCCAATCCTGAAAAGCTGTGCGCGAGCAACGCCACCTATGACTTAATAAAGCGCGAGCTTTTTCGCCGTGCAGCGCAGCTTCGTGGCAGCGATCAGGCAGCATTCGACCGATTGTCTTCGGTTGCCGTGGTCCGGATGGACCATCCGGTGATGGAAAACGTGGATACCTCCACTGGCGGCGTAAACTGCTCGGGAACCGTTTCATTTGATCTGCCCCCCGGCCTCGCCGTTGTGGGTGGTCGCAGTACGCTTCAAAGTGACGTCGACTACACGGTTGCAATGGCTGCCGATGGAAGTGGCCCCGTCGTCCTGCTCAAGAACGCCGATGCCATCGTGACGCCATTGGCGACACTCGCACAAGTCAATCGGGGCGCGCCCCAGCAGCCGCCGGATGCGGACACCGCCTCGACCACCGGCCCGGCCGATTCAACGCCTCCGCCGGCAGAGCAATCAGCGCCAGTCCAGAAATCAGCACCAGTTGCTGCGCCGCCGATGCCGGCTCCTCCGTCGCGGAACGTACGACCGAGCTTCGACTGTTCAACGGCACGGACGCGGGGCGAAATGGCGGTTTGCAATGATCCGGGCCTGGCTGCGCTCGATCGCCAAATGGCTGCGCAATATTCGAGAGCATTCGCGGACGCCTCGCCGGACGAGCGGGAGGTACTGAGAGCAACGGCGCAACGTTTTTACGCCTATCGCGATCGATGCAGCACAAGTGCGTGCGTCGCCGATGCCTATGCCGGTAGAATGCGCGAGATCCGCGACATCATGGATGATCGGTGGCAACCGCCCCAATAATGGTGGATAATTCGCTCGGCTTCGCTTGTCCGCCTGAGGCGAAGAGAGCCATAACCGATCCGTGAGCCAGCCATTCGTTCCACTTCGGGTCTTTTCATCCTTCACGATGCTCGAAGGTGCGATGGAGCCCAAGACCGTTGCCGAAAAGGCCGCAAAGCTGGGTTTCCCGGCCGTCGCACTTACCGATCGGAATGGCCTTTATGGCTCAATGCCTTTCAGTGAGGCATGCTTCGGCAAGGGCGTGCAGCCAATCATCGGGTCACTTCTCGCAATAGCGCGTCCGGCGGAGCTCGGCGCCGGCGCTGCAATTGACTGGCTTGCTCTTCTTGCAAAGGATGAACAGGGTTACTCGAACCTCTGCAAGCTTGTTTCCTCAGCGCATTTAGAACGGCCGCTCGAACAAGAGCCACATGTTGCGCTTTCACAGGTGGAAGAACTTAGCGCAGGCCTCATCGCGCTTACTGCAGGAAACGAAGGCGCAGTTGCGCGTCTGCTTGCCGATGGCCAGGAACTCAAGGCCGAAGCATACCTTGACCAGCTTCAGGCAATTTTTGCCGATCGTCTCTACATCGAGCTCTCGCGACAGAATGATCCTGTCGAGGAGGCGGCTGAAAGCCGGCTGATCGACCTCGCTTATGCCCGTGATCTTCCGTTAGTCGCGACAAACCCCGCGGCTTATCCGGATCCCTCGTTTCATGCAGCGCATGACGCAATGCTGTGCATCGCGAACTCGGTCTATGTGGAAAGTCAGGATCGACCCAAATCGTCGCGTGACGCCTGGTTAAAAGACCCGGCGATGATGAGCCAATTGTTCTCCGATTTGCCGGAAGCGCTCGCCAACACTCTTGTCATTGCTCAGCGCTGCGCGGTTGCCGCGCCCAAGCGAAAGCCGATCCTGCCGCGGCTGAGCGCCGATGAGGATGAGCAGCTCAGACGTGATGCGCGAGCGGGCCTTGGCAAGCGCATCTGCGGCCGCTCGGACGAAGACCTGCAACGTTACTCCGACCGTCTCGAATATGAGCTCGACATCATCACCGGGATGGGATTTTCAGGCTATTTCCTGATCGTTGCCGATTTCATCAAATGGGCCAAGGCCAACGATATACCAGTCGGCCCGGGTCGTGGTTCGGGCGCCGGCTCCGTAGTCGCATGGGCCTTGACGATCACCGATCTTGATCCGCTCGCATTGGGGCTGCTGTTCGAGCGATTTCTCAACCCCGAACGCGTCTCGATGCCAGATTTCGACATCGATTTTTGTGAAACTCACCGCGACAAGGTGATTTCGTATGTCCAGGGCAAATATGGGCGCGACAAGGTCGCGCAGATAATCACGTTCGGACGTCTGAAGGCGCGCGCGGTGTTGAAGGACACGGGCCGCGTGCTCCAGATGAGCTATGGGCATGTCGACCGGCTTGCAAAACTGATCCCCAATCACCCGACCGACCCGTGGACTCTCGAGCGGTCGCTGAACGGTGTTGCCGAGGTTGCTGCCGAGTATAAGGATCCCGACGTCAAGCGGCTGTTCGATCTCGCGATGAAGCTCGAAGGATTGCCCCGACACGCCTCGACCCACGCCGCGGGCGTCGTAATCGGCGATCGACCGCTTGCTGAGCTGGTTCCGCTTTATCGTGACCCGCGTTCGGACATGCCAGTGACGCAGTTCGACATGAAATATGTCGAGGCTGCGGGACTCGTCAAATTCGATTTCCTCGGGCTCAAGACGCTATCCGTCCTCAAGGAAGGTCAGCGGCTGCTCATGGAACAGGGCGTCGAGGTCGATTATTCCGCGCTTCCCTGGGACGATCCGGCGGTTTTCGAGCTCTTGCAATGCGGTGACACCGTTGGCGTGTTCCAGGTGGAATCGGAAGGCATGAGGCGCACGCTTTCAGCGGTTAAGCCCACGGTTTTCGAGGACATTATTGCGCTGAACGCACTTTACCGACCTGGTCCGATGGACAACATTCCAATGTTCGGACGCCGGAAGAATGGTCAGGAGCCTATTGAATTTCCTCACCCGCTGCTCGAGGGAATCCTCAAAGAAACTTACGGCATCTTCGTTTATCAAGAGCAGGTGATGCAGGCGGCGCAAATCCTCGCCGGCTACTCACTTGGGGGCGCGGACCTCCTTCGCCGTGCCATGGGCAAGAAGATCAAATCCGAAATGGATGCGCAGCGCGCAAGTTTCGTCGAAGGCTGCGCCAAGCATAACGGTATACCGACAGCCAAAGCGAACGAACTCTTTGACTTGATCGATAAGTTCGCGGGCTATGGTTTCAACAAGAGCCATGCAGCGGCCTATGCTTTGCTGACGTACCAAACAGCCTGGCTCAAAGCGCATCATCGCGCCGAATTCTACGCGGCGTCGATGAGCTTTGACGTCGCGCTCACCGACAAGCTCGCAATGTTCGTGGAGGACATGCGACGTGGTTCCGTGGAGTGCCTTCCCCCCGACCTGAATGCGAGTGAGGCGCACTTCACCGTCGAGAACGGCGCCGTGCGATATGCGCTTGGCGCGCTCAAGGGCGTTGGCGAAAAGGCAATGGAGGCGTTGGTCGAAGAAAGAAAACGATCGCCCTTCACGACGCTTGAGGATTTTGCCGCTCGCGTGGACCCTCGGCAGCTCAATCGTCGCCAGCTTGAAAGCCTCGCTGCAGCCGGAGCCTTTGACAGCATCAACGCGAACCGCCCCGCGGTTTTCGAAGCTGCTGAGACGATCCTTGCGCACGCGTCGGCGGCGCATGACCAGCGCACGACCGGCCAGGCGGCATTGTTCGGTGCATCCTCGTCTGAACTTGCTCCAATCCGTCTGCCACGTGACGCCAGTTGGACCATTGCGCAAAGAATGGCAGCGGAGCGCGATGCTTTCGGCTTTTATTTCTCGGCACACCCGGTCGATGCTTCGCGCCATTTACTGGCCGCGCACAACGTGAAGACGTTCGCGGACATCATCGACATCCAAATCAACGAGGGGGAACGCCTTACCGCGACGATGGCCGGGCTGGCTGAGGAAGCGCGCTGGCGAACCTCAGCAAAGGGCCGTCGCTATCTCATGGCCACGCTTAGCGACAGTTCCGGGCAGTTCATTGCGACGTCGTTTGACGACGACGCTACCGCCGCCCTCGAAGCTGCTGCAAAAACGGGCTCGTGCGGCCTTCTTACCGTCGAACTCGATCGCCGGCCTGGCGATGAAACCCCGCGCGTCACGATAAAGAGATTTCAGCCGCTGAACGAGCTCGCGAAGCGCACGCGACTGCAGATGACCGTTCGTCTCGCGGATCCCGCCATGGCTGTGCCGCTCGCGAGCGAACTCGCGGGCTCGCGTGGCGCGAACGGCCTTCTTCGCTTCCTAATCCCTCTTGCGGGCGGCGGAGAAGCTGCCGTCATCGTGGGACGCGACTTTGTGCTCGACGCAGAACTGGCAGCCCGCATTGGACGCTTTGCGGGCGAGGGCAGCGTCGACCTTTCCGTGCAGGAACCGCCGAAGCTGGCCCTCGTCGGCT
>DASRBJ010000236.1:0-5726 GCA_035653695.1 Sphingomicrobium sp. | reverse complement strand
CGCGATCATGATCGCGCACTTTGTGATCACCAACGCCTATCGGCTGAGTGCGGGAGGATGAGCGCGCTAACTGCAGGGTAAGATGGCGCGCTTACGCTCGAGCGCATGAGCAAGTATTGGCGTCCAGAAAGTAAGATCGGTCGCATCCGCCCAGTTGGAGAGCGGCAAAGCTGGCACGGCATGAACCAGCCGAGGCCGAAGCTGCCCTCTTATTTTCAGGCGCCGAAGCGCATCAGACGCGGCGTCGTGACGCTGGTGCTCGGCGCGGTGTTCGCCGGGTTGGTTGGTGCGGCGGCTTGGCAGCGTTGGAGCGATGCCTCGCGACCGCCGGTCGATACCTCCGCGATCGAATGGAATGCTGTGCAGGCAGTGCCGACGCGCGCGCCTGATCCGGAGGACATTGCGTGGCAACAGAGGGCTGAGGCACCGCTGCCCGAACCTGTCATCGCGAACCCGGCCAATGAGCCGGGGGAAGCGATCCAGAGTGGATTGCCGCGCGCCTCCGGCGCTCGCAATGACGGCATCTATGTGATCGACGGCGATACGTTCGAGATGGGCGGGCAGAGAATCCGTGTCGCTGGGATCGATGCGCCCGAGACCCATCCGCCGCGCTGCATGGACGAGGCGTGGCTCGGCCTCGCCGCGACCGAGAAGCTCAAGCAGCTGCTGAGCAGCGGCAATGTGACGATCAGCGGCTCAGGCCACGACCAATATGGCCGTGACCTCAGGCAGGTGTCCGTCGATGGCGTGGACGTCGCGCAGACGATGATCGCGGCCGGCCTGGCGAGCAGCTATTCGGGCGGCAAGCGGCAGTGGTGGTGCTGATGCATTTGTAATGATCAGATCGTTGTTGCGCGTTAATTTTCTGGTAAACAGCCGTTTGGCGACTCTAGAGCTCGGTTAACGAGCCGCCCGCGCCCGCGTCCCTGCGGAGCGAGTTAGGGGGAGTCCGCGATGCGTAATGTCTTGCTTCTTCTGCCGATTACTTGCGTTGTGTTGGCCGGATGCGCCAATGCGAAAACACCCGTCTATACGATCGGTAACGTGTCGGTAAATGCGCCGATCCCGCAGGACTGGACGTGCCGTACACTACTGAAAAACACCATCGACTTCAGAATAAACCCTTCACAGTACATTGGTGAGGTGATCACGCCAAACGACGATGGCACATTCTCAATAGTTGCTAAGCCGATTCTAGCTCTCGGATCTAAACCAATTGAGAAGAGCTTCGAGAGTGGCTCAGTGTATGATAGCAAGATAGACAAGAAGGCATCGGCTAGCGGCAATTACCTCGCTATAGTTACGGCCAGCTTAGCAGCCAATCAGAAAATGGATGTGGATATAGTGGACGCGGTACACGCATCAGTTCCGCCTTTGGAATATCCAGATGACAAGCTTTTTGCGCTTGCAAAGTCAAAATCTACTATAAAGCGGTTCTGGATCGCAGAGTTGTACATATCCACCATTACTGAAAGCGTATACAGTGATCTAAGTGGAAGCACCAATATCACAGCGCCGGCATTTGGCGCAGATGGGAAAGTGTACCAACAGAGCAGCCAAACTACGCACGATTACGCCGTAGCGGCAAAGCTGATTGATATTGATGATTATGCGAGGAATCATGGCAAAGCTTCCGGTGGCCCTGCCGCGCAATCCCGAAAGTCCGCGTGTCCAGCGATCTTGCCGCCGGGCTTAGTTAAGGGTTTTGCGCCGTCGCCGCCAAAATCTTTTGCCATTCTTCCTGCTGTCGCTGTGCGCCCCAAATGACATCGTGGCTTTCGGGCGTAGCGGCTGATTTGACGTCGGCCGTCTGCAGCAGAGTTACGAAAGCGAGAAGAAGCGGGGGATGCTGGAATGATGTCCATGATTGATACACTGGAGACTCCTACTGACGATACTGGGGAGTTAGATGGTATCGCCAAAGGAAGAGAATGATCCAGACGATCCACCTGTACACTTGCGTGACCGCTTCGGGATAACACCTCTACTGGACACCGAAATAGACGTGGCAGGAGCAGGATTGGTCGGCCTGACAGCGAACGCTGACCACGATCTTCGTATCGACGTCACGAGCGCTGTCATCGCGAGATTTCTTGGCACGTCGCTCGCGACAGCTCGGAAGCACATTAAAGACGTGAAGGAGCACTTTCCTAAAGACCAGATCATTAGAGAGCTCTGTCAGCTACATCTTCATAGGTACGATCAGTTCTATAGGACCATTCCTATAAGGACAGACGGCCCAATTGGAGTCTTTGCTTTCGACCTCGCGATGATCCGTAGCCGTGCATCAATCGAGCTGATGCTTGTAACCGCGCGACAGGGCTTTCTTATTGAGCCTTGTTTAATTGCTCGCTCTCTCGTGGAGCAGTTCGCTTACTCGGTCCGGGTCTGGGGAACTGAAGATGATGCGATTGTCTTTTTATCAAAGCCGCAAGCGCTCATTCGCTATCTCAGCTCGATCAACCCTAGTGCGGGCCGCGCCTACGGCATGCTGTCGCGCTTGTCGCACTACGATCCCAAGATGCATTACTCATTCATCGGCTCAGCCGAAAAGAACGGAGACAGCGAAGAGAGCTCGACCGTCCTTCAGCGCAGCTGGAAATTCAAAATTGCCGCGCTCGCTTGGGTGTTCTTTGTTCTCGACTTGAAATTCAAAGTATTCGCGTGGGCCTATGGCAAGCACGAGAACTTCGCTTGTCTTGAGCCGCTTCGGGGATCCATCGAGGAAGCTTATGACGAGTTTTTCGCCGATGTAGACTTCCCTGCCGTCAAAGAGGTCCGGACACTCCTCAGCTAGAGCAGCTAGCCTACAGCTACTCCGCCGCAACTCCAGCCGCGCTGAACATATCGCCCTCGCCGTCGCCTGACGTATCGCCGTCCTTGGCGTCGTTCGCCGCGGCGGCCTTGGCCTTCATCCGGCGATCGAAGTTGTCCCACACCGTGTTCCAATCCCCGCGGGTCGCGGCCTTTGAGTATTCGGTCGCGCGGGTCTCGAAGAAATTGGCGTGCTCGACTCCGTTGAGCAGCGGGGCGAGCCAGGGGAGGGGGTGCTCGTCGACCATGTAGACGGGCGCGAAGCCGAGCTGGCCGAGGCGCCAGTCGGCGATGTAACGGATGTACTTCTTGATCTCCTTCGGGCTCATGCCGTTGACCGGCCCCATCTCGAACGCGAGGTCGATGAACGCGTCCTCCAGCCGAACCGTCTTCTGGCACTGGTCGATGATCGCTTCCTTGACCGCCGGGGTAAGGCAGTCGCGTTCCTTCACGAAGGTGTGGAACAGCTTGATGATTCCCTCGCAGTGGAGGCTCTCGTCGCGGACCGACCAGCTGATGATCTGGCCCATGCCCTTCATCTTGTTGAAGCGCGGGAAGTTCATCAGCATCGCGAAGCTGGCGAAGAGCTGCAGCCCCTCGGTGAAGCCGCCGAACATGGCGAGCGTCCTGGCGATGTCCTCGTCGGTGTCGACGCCGAACTGCTGCAGGTAATCGTGCTTGTCCTTCATCTCCTTGTACTGGAGGAAGGCGCTGTACTCGCTCTCGGGCATGCCGATCGTGTCGAGGAGGTGGCTGTACGCCGCGATGTGCACCGTCTCCATGTTGGAGAAGGCGGTCAGCATCATCTTGATCTCGGTCGGCTTGAACACGCGGCCGTACTTGTCGTGGTAGCAATCCTGCACCTCGACGTCGGCCTGCGTGAAGAAGCGGAAGATCTGCGTCAGCAGGTTGCGCTCGTGGGCGGTGAGCTTCTGCGCCCAGTCGCGGCAATCCTCGCCGAGCGGCACCTCCTCCGGCATCCAGTGGATCTGCTGCTGGCGCTTCCAGTACTCGAACGCCCACGGATATTCGAAGGGCTTGTACTGCTTCGATGCTTCGAGAAGGGGCATTCTACTTCTCCCGAGAGAAAGATGGTTCACGCAAAGGCGCAAAGGCGCGAAGGGAAGGCAGCGCGGTTGCAGAGGCCGCGGCTCCTTTGCGTCCTTTGCGCCTTTGCGTGAGGAAATGGGCCGGTTGAGCCGCTGCGCGGCTGGCGAAGTAAGGTCGGGTTCCCGCTTTCGCGGGAATGACGAGAGGTATGGGCTGGCTCACCGGCGCCTCACCACGACGCGGGTGTGCCTGGCGCCGACGCCGAACACGACGATGCCGAGGAAATAGCCGAAATCGTACCAGCCGCCGTTGTTCGGCACCGCATAGATCGCGATGTTCGGGGCGAACAGCGAGACGATCCAGGCGAGCGGGAAGATGAGGCCGTGCCACAGGCCCATGAAGAAGCCCGGCGCCTTGGGGACGACCGCGCCAGCCTGCTGCGTGGCGGCGCAGGCGACGTGCAGGCAGGCGGGAACGTGGAGGGCCATCATCGCGCGCGCGCCTTCATCGCTTCGAGCTCGGAAGCGCTCGGGCGGTATTCCATGAAGCCGAGCGCGTGGATCGCCATGATCGCGCCGACGACCAGCAGCAGCACCGCGCCCTGGCTGCCGTAGCCGCGGTCGACCGCGCGGTTGCGGCGATAGAGCCAGACGCTTGCGGCGAGGATGGCGACCGCGGCGGCGAGCTCGATCATGCGCGCGGTCGTCATCGCCGGAGCCATGTCGCGCCGATGGCGAGCGTCGCGATGGTCGCGACCAGGTCGAGCGCGATCATCCCAAGCACCACGGCGCCCGCGCCTTTGGCCACCTTGCGGATGGGGAGGGCGCGTTTCACTGACATGACTCCAATTGCCCTCTCCCAAGGGAGAGGGAGGGACCCGCAGCGAAGCTGTGGGAGGGTGAGGTCGAGAGATTTTCGCCGATGGCCTGAAGCACGCCGTCACTGTTACTCAGAACATCGTTGTTCCAGAAGCGCAGCACGCGATAACCCTGCGCTGCGAGAAAGGCGGTCCGCGCCGCATCCTTGTCCGCAGCGGCTGCGTGCTGACCGCCGTCCAGTTCGACGATCAGCATTTCGGCGAAGCAGGCGAAGTCTGTGAAGTAGGGGCCGACAGGCATCTGCCTGCGCCACTTGTACTGTGGCAGCTTGGAGCGAAGCGCCCGCCAAAGCTTCTTCTCCGCTTCAGTCGACGCACGACGAAGCTGCCGTGCGCGCTGTACGGCTCCTGTCTTGGCTTCGTCGTATGTCTTCACTGTCTATACCTCACCCTTCCGCCGCTTCGCGGCTCCTTCCCTCTCCCGCGGGAGAGGGATTTTCACTGACACGCGAGGCACTCGTCGTAGTCGGTGGTGCTGGCGAGCTTGATTTCCTTGAGCTCGGGCGTGTTGTCGGCCTCGACGCCGCCGGCGAAGCCGGCGCGCTGCACCGACTTGCTGCGCAGGTAGTAGAGCGACTTGATGCCGAGCTCCCAGGCGCGGAAATGGAGCATCATCAGGTCCCACTTGTCGACGTCGGCCGGGATGAACAGGTTCAACGACTGCGCCTGGTCGATGAACGGCGTGCGGTCGGCCGCGAGCTCGAGCAGCCAGCGCTGGTCGATCTCGAAGCTGGTCTTGAACACGTCCTTTTCTTCCTGGGTCAGGAAGTCGAGGTGCTGCACCGACCCGCCATTCTCGAGGATCGAGTTCCACACCTGCTGGCTGTCCTTGGCTTTCTCCTTCAGCATCTTCTCGAGATACGGGTTCTTGATCGAGAAGCTGCCCGACAGGGTCTTGTGCGTGTAGATGTTGGCCGGGATCGGCTCGATGCAGGCGCTCGTGCCGCCGCAGATGATCGAGATCGACGCGGTCGGCGCGATCGCC
>DASRBJ010000235.1:0-8145 GCA_035653695.1 Sphingomicrobium sp. | reverse complement strand
GTCGTTCTCGTCAATGATCCGGATTTCGAAGCGACTCCGGGCGAGCCGGTCGCGGGCAAGTTCGGTGGCAAGGCAATGACTTATTACGGCCGCTGGACCTACAAATATGAAGAAGCGGCACGGCAGGGTGCTGCCGGCGTGATTATCATCCATGAGACCGCTCCGGCGTCCTACGGCTGGGACGTGGTCCAGAATTCGAATACCAATGCCCAGTTCGATATCGTGCGCAGCAGCCCGGCAGCAGCACATACGCCGTTCGAAAGCTGGATCCAGCGGCCACTTGCCGTCCAGCTGTTCCAGCGCTCAGGTCTCGACTTTGAACAAGCGAAGCGCGCTGCCCGCCGCGCCGACTTCCGCCCGATCCCCTTGAAGGCAACTCTTTCCGCGCGCTTCGCCGCCAACCCGCAGGTCATCGCTAGTCATAACGTCGTCGGGATCCTGCCCGGCACCAAATATCCGGACGAAACGATCATCTACTCGGCTCACTGGGACCATCTGGGGATTGGCAAGCCGGATGCGACCGGCGACCGCATCTATAACGGCGCGGTCGATAACGCGACCGGCGTTTCAGAGCTGATCGAGCAGGCTCGTGTTTTCGCTCATCAGCCGCGAACGCAGCGATCGATCGTTTTTCTTGCAGTGACCGGCGAAGAAAAAGGCCTGCTAGGCTCCGGCTATTACGCAGCGCACCCTCTTTATCCACTCGCGAAGACCGTCGCCAACCTCAACGTCGACGCCTGGATCCCCGACGGTTTGCAGCGAAACTTCACCATCCGCGGAACGGCGCGGCTCGATCTTGCCGATGACATCATCGCTGAAGGTAAACGACAGGGACGCTACTTCACCCCGGATCCACACCCCGAAACCGGCGGCTTTTATCGCTCGGACCATTTCTCGTTCGCGAAGATGGGGGTACCGGCCGTGAGCTTCTCCGAAGGACTTGACCTCGTGAACGGTGGAACCGCACGTGGGGAGGCGATCGCGCAGGAATACAATGCCAAGCATTACCACCAGCCAAGTGATGAATGGCATGCGGACTGGGACTGGAGTGGAGTCGCGCAGAACGCGGAACTGCTGCACCAGGTGGGCCTGCGGCTTGCAAACTCACGCGAGTGGCCGAATTGGAGTGCCGACAGCGAGTTTCGTGCGGCACGTGATCAATCGGCAGCCGAGCGGTCACCCGGAGGCCGCGGTTGAGCGAAACGCTTGAGCCTGCTCTTCCCGACGAGCTCGACCAGACGGCCGAAAGGCTGATGCACGTTCTTTGCGACAAGAACCTTAGCGTCGCAACGGCCGAAAGCTGCACCGGCGGCATGCTTGCAGCCTTGCTCACGGACATCGAAGGCGCTGGCCATGCCTTCGATCGCGGGTTCGTCACTTATTCAAAGGAAGCAAAGACGGATCTTCTCGGAATCCTCCCGTCCCTCCTCGAACAAAATGATGCGGTTTCTGAAGTCGTGGCGCGCGCAATGGCTGAAGGCGCGCTTCGTCGAAGTGACGCGGATATTGCGATCGGCGTCACCGGATTCGCGGGTCCCGGGGGTCCTGGCCAGGAAGAGGGCCTCGTTCACTTCGCCCTCGCAAGGCGCGACCGTCGTACAACGCACATCGCGAAGCATTTCGGTCCACGAGGTCGCGGTGTCATACGCGTGCAAAGCCTCAAGACTATGCTCGACATGCTTGAGCATGCGGTCGAAGAAGTATAGTTCGTGTTTTGTTCTGATTTTATCGCCGGACAGGAGAAGCATGGATGGCCGATCTCATCTTCTACACCAACCCACAGTCACGCGGACGAATAATTCGGTGGATGCTCGAAGAAGTGGGTCAGCCGTACGAAACGGAGATCATCGCCTATGATCGGCTGAAGGGTGAACGCTATCTCGCGATCAATCCGATGGGCAAGGTGCCGGCGATCAAGCACCATGATCACGTCGTTACCGAGTGCGCAGCGATTTGCGCCTATCTTGCGGATGTATTCCCAAACGCGATGATTGGACCGCGAGCCGACGAGAAGGCGGATTATTACCGCTGGTTGTTCTATGCCGCAGGACCGCTTGAGGCTGCTGTTTCGAACAAGGCGGTAGGATGGGAGCCGACTCCAGAACGCGAGCGTATGTTCGGCTACGGGAATTTTGATCGAGTGGTCGCGGTCATCGACGAACTACTTACACTTCGCGATTATGCGTGCGGCAGTCGTTTCACCGCTGCCGACGTGTATCTCGGCTCACAGATCATGTTTCCGCTGCAATTTGGAATGCTGCCCGAGCGCGAGAGTTTCCTCAGATACCGCGACCGGCTCCAGTCGCGACCCGCGTACAAGCGAGCAACGCAAATCGATGATGAAGCCGTCAAGGCGATGCCGCAGATGGCGCCGCAGACAGCCTGACAAGCAAGCTATTGGAGCCCGCTCGTTAGCCAGCGCTCAATGGCCGCAACGACATGTGCCTGTTCGTCGGCCGTAAGCTCGCGGCCAGCCGGTATTCCGTGCCACTTCGACAGGCACGATCGGCAGCACGTCGCCGACGCATGCTGCGCGACGAAGACGGGATGGCCGCGCATTGGAGTCTGGCGTCCGTCATTTTGCGGTGCAGCCGGCGCGAGGCGATTGGCAATGAAGTCCCGAGCGTGAGTTCGAACGACCTCCAACCCGCGCTCCTCAAGATAGGCCGAATCCTTGGGATTAAGCCTGAACCGCGCTCGGAAGGGAGATTGCGCAAGTTTTCGGAAGACATCGTCGAGATCGTGCATGCGGTGAGACTCAAAGCGGGTTAACAGGCTGCTCGAAGCAAGTTTCCGCGACGTCGTGATCACCGAACTGGCGAAGCAACGCGGCGAAGCAATTCCTTATATGGCGCTAACCAATTCCCTTTGACGGAGCTTAACGCCGAGGCTGTTAAACCGCTTTTCGCACCCAAGCCTTACCCCCGGGTGCTTGCACAAGTCCGGTCCCGCCTACTTCCGCTTGAACCCAAACGGGCGGGACCGGAATTACCCTCGACGTCAACGAAAAGGCCGGCGGATCCGCTTCCGCCGGCCCACTTCGCATATTCTTCTTTCCGGTTAGCGTCGGTCGCCCATGAACCGGAGAAGGAACAGGAACATGTTGATGAAGTCGAGGTAAAGGTTGAGCGCGCCAATGACGGCAGTCTTGGCAATGGCTTCGCCGTTGCCAGCAACGGCAAAATAGATGCTCTTGATCTTCTGCGTGTCATAGGCGGTGAGCCCGGCGAAGATCAGCACTCCGATTGCGCTTATCGCAAGGTTCAGACCCGGTGAACGCAGGAAGACGTTGAGCAACATTGCAACGAGAAGCCCAACAACTCCCATGATCAGGAATGTCCCCATTCCCGAAAGGTCACGCTTCGTCGTGTATCCGAACAAGCTCAAGCCAAGGAACGCTGCCGCCGTTGCAAAAAATGCCTGCGCAATCGACGTGCCGGTGTAGACAAGAAAGAGGCTTGAGAACTGCACTCCAACCAGTGCGGCGTAAGCCCAGAAGAGCGCCTGCGCAGTACCGGCAGAAATGCGGTTAATGCCGAAGCCGAGAACGAACACGATCGCGAGCGGGGCGAACAGCGCGATCCAGAATAGTGGTGTTGCTTGCCCGGTCGCGGGGTTCACGATCAAGCTGATGAGGCTGCTATTGGCGAAAAGCATGGCGATGATGCCCGTCAGCAAAACGCCAGAAGCCATGTAGTTATAAACGGAAAGCATGTACGACCGCAGGCCCGCATCGCGGGCGGCGCGCGGAACGCCTACGGTCGCGGCGGTTACGCCGGTCGTTCGCGGGTCTTGCCAGTTGGCCATTCTATCTCCTTCGCGCGGGCAAAAGGCCCGTTCGCTAACGTCGGATATATCGTTGATGCTCAAGAGGACTTCAAGCGAATCCGATCGACAGCAATTGCCTGTTCGTCGACCATTGCAGAACAAGGGATTAACGGGATTGCTGCCGACGCGTCTCAGTGCGACAGTGCCTCCCGTCGCTCGGGGGAGCACGTGCCTTGTTTCGACGGCCCGCCTTGATCATTGCGGCACTGCTGATGCCGCTCTTGGCTGCACAGGCAGCCGCGGCAGCGGTCACGCAGACGATTATCGCAGTTGGTGATCTGCACGGCGATGCTTCGGCATGGCAGATGATTGCACGTGCTGCCGGGCTCATGGATGCCCGTGGGCACTGGGCCGGTGGGAATAGGCTCCTCGTCCAGATGGGCGACGTCACCGACCGCGAACCCGATTCACTCGCCATCATACACAGCCTGCAACAGCTTCAGCGCGAAGCCCCGCGAAGAGGCGGCAAGGTCATCGTTCTGCTTGGTAATCACGAGGCCATGAATCTCCTCGGCGACAATCGATACACCACGGCGGGCGAGTATGCGGCCTTTGCCGATGATCAGTCGGCGGCTCGACGCGACCGAGTCTTTGAAGCCAATCGCGGCCGCGCGCGGGAGTTCTACAAGGCAAAGAATCCCAATATCTCGGATGATGAAGTTCGCGCGGCGTGGATGGCTGATCATCCGCTCGGCTGGGTTGAGCACCAACTCGCCTGGGCGCCGTCGGGAGAGCTGGGTCGCTGGGCAACGAGCAACCCGGCGATCGTAAAAATCGGGCGCACCTTGTTCGTGCATGGCGGCATTAGTGCCGAATATTCAACGCGGTCGCTGCAAGCGGTGAATGCTCGCGTCGCTAGGGCGATGAATTCCGCCGACGACAGTGCAACATCAATCCTCTCCGATCCGCTGGGCCCGCTGTGGTACCGCGGCCTCGTCGAGATCGACCCGGCTGCGCAGGCCGCGCGTGCCGAGATGAAGCCTCCGCCACCACCGCTGACGCAAGACCAAGAGCTTAGGCAAGTGCTCGCGGCTTTAGGTGCCGATCGGATGGTGATCGCGCACACGCCAAGCCTGCGCGGCATTACGATCAGCGGCAGCGGCAGGCTTGCTCGGATCGATACCGGCATATCGCGCTACTACGGTGGACCACTCACTTGGCTCGAGATCAGCGGTGACCGGATGATCCCGCATTCAATCCCTCGCTCGCAATGAGATGATGGAGGCGACATGAGAAATGCTTGGGCCTTGCTTGCTGCACTTGCGCTTGCATCGGCTGCTGGAGCCAAGTCACCGGAACCGCGCGCGCTCTTCGCAAGTGATGTTCCGATCCATGTCACGATCGAGGGACCGATGGCCCTACTCGCGTCAAACCGCGCTCAAGTTCCGCGTCCGGCGACCATGACGGTCGACGGCGTCCCCTACCCAATCACGCTGACGACTCGCGGCATCACGCGAAGGTCAGCCGCGACATGCGACTTCCCGCCACTAAGGGTTACCCTTACCCGTCCAGCGCCGCCAGGCTCGCTGTTTGAGCATCAGCATCATTTGAAGCTCGTCACTCACTGCCGGCGATCAGCCGATTTCCAACAGAAGGTTCTGCTCGAATATTCAGCCTACCTGCTCTATAACAAAATGACCGAGCAGAGCTTCCGAGCTCGCCTTGCAAACATCGATTATCGCGATGAGGACGGACGCCCATACATCTCGCGCGTGGGATTTTTCCTCGAAGACTTCAGCGACGTCGCGAAGCGCAACGGAATGGCTCCCGCGCACCTACCCGACACGATCGCGGGCTCGATGCTGGATCCAGCAAGCAGTGCTCGGTTCGCCGTCTTTGAATATATGATCAGCAATTATGATTGGTCGATGCGCGCAGGGCCAAAAGGCCAGCCTTGCTGCCATAACAGTCGCCCACTCGCGCTGGGTTCGACCGGCGAAATTATCCCCGTTCCTTACGATTTCGATTGGTCCGGACTGGTCGATGCTCCCTATTCCGGCGTCCCTGACGGCATTCCAGTCAGCAACGTTCGGCAACGCACCTTTCGTGGTTATTGCGCGCATCTCAGCCAAGCGCGCGCATTCGCTGCGTCTCTTGCGCCGAGGCGCAATGAATTTTTGGGCGTGTTCGCGACGGTGCCGGGGCTCGATTCCCGCAATCAGCGCAATGCGGTGAGCTATATCAACGACTTCTTCAATGATCTTGAGACCGGCAAAATCTTCAAGAATTGCGTCAGGTAGTCGTGTTTTCGTTGACCACGACGGCGCCGGCTTTCTCGACCACGACCAATGAAGCAGCGTCGCTCCCATCATAGTCCGCGAGGAAGCGCTTCATTCCTTTTCGCTCACCATATTCCGTGACCCACAGCAGCGCGAAACAGTAATTGAAGAAGATGCTGATGACGGCGGCAAGCTCGATCGCTCCGATGCCCGCCGATAGCCCAACAGCAACGGCAAGCAGGATGAACAAGGCATCGCCGGAGCTTTTGAGCGAGTTTCTGAACCGAACCGCTCCGGCAATCCCGGCGAGGCTGAACGCAAGCGCAAGCGAGTTCTGGACGATGATTACAATGCCCGTCACGACCATTGGAAGGACGATGATCGTGTTGACAAGGGACTGATCATATTCGTCACCGCCGCGGACCGCCATGTAGGTCCAGCTGATCGGCAGTGAAACAATGATCGCGGCAATCATCGCGACGACCAGCCAGAAGACGCTCTGGCCAAAGTTCGCGACGTGCGCTGCTCGGACAGCCTCACTTGCCTGCAGCGGATTCTTGCTGGGCTGGGTGATCAATTGCTCGACGCCGCCGATAGGCAAGTAGCCCCTCAGGGGCGGCCAGAGCCGAAGCGCGGCAAACACGACAAGCGCAATGACGAGATAGTAAAGCGTAATCTGTAAAAGCAGCTTCCCCGCGCGCATTTGTCCCTCCAACGCTCTTCAGTTCACCTTTTCATCATGATGGTGGCGATGCTTGTGCTTGCCCTCGACCGGGTAGTTGGGGATCGGCTTAAGCACGCCATAATGTTCACGCAGCGGCTCGTGTCCAAGTGGCGGCCAGTCTATCTGCGCGAGCGGTAGCTCGACGTCGGGTACGCGGTCGAGGAGGTCACGCAGAAGGGTCAATCGCCCGACCGGCTGATCGTTGAAGTCGATCAAGGTCCACGGCGCAAAATCGGTGTGCGTTGCCGCGAGCATCGTTTCGCGAGCTTGTGTATACTCCTCGTACCGATGTCGTGCCTCGAGATCGATCGGCGATAGCTTCCACCGTTTCATTGGATTGTTGAGCCGGTGCTCGAAGCGTTGCTCCTGCACTGCCTGGTCACAGCACAGCCAGTATTTGAACAGGAGAATCCCGTCGGCGACGAGATGGTGCTCGAAGTCGGGCGCTGCGTCGAGAAAAGCGGCGGTTTGCTCGGGCGTGCAAAAGCCCATCACTTTCTCGACGCCCGCGCGATTGTACCAGCTGCGGTCAAACAGGACGATCTCACCGCTCGCCGGCAAGTGTGCAACATAGCGCTGGAAATACCACTCGGTTCGTTCGCGCTCGTCCGGGCTCGGCAAGGCCGCAATCCGGCACTGACGGGGGTTGAGCACCCGCGAGAACATCTCGATCGAGCCGCCCTTCCCCGCGGTGTCGCGCCCCTCGAATAGGATTACCATTCGTCGACCGGCTTCGGATACCCAGCGAGCCATGGCGCTCAGCTCTCTTGCGAGCGGTTCCTGGAGTTCTTCATACTCCGAATTGCTGAGCTTGCTGTCGCCGCTCATCAGCGCCCCCCTGCTGAATGGGCTTTTGTTGCATGGGAAGGCGGTGATTGAAACAGCGTTCGTCACGATCGATTGCAGCGCGCGCCCCGTCCGCTTAGCGTTTCCGTTCAAACTGGAAGCCCGAGGGATCATGCCCGTGAATCGTCTACGCTCTGCAATTGCTCTGTTGCTGATCTCTGCTGCAACGATTGATGCTCGTGCGTCTGCATCCGCAGTTGACCCGGCGCTCTATTCCTCTCTTCACTGGCGGCTGCTTGGGCCCTTTCGCGCTGGATGGGCAGAAATGATCCAGGGGATCCCGGGCAAGCCGAACAGCTTCATCTTCGGCGCATCGGGCGGCGGCGTCTGGCGAACGGACGATGCTGGGCAGACCTGGTCTTCCCTCTTCGACAAGGGATCAAGTTCCGCGATCGGAGCGATCGCGGTCGCGCCCTCGAATCCCAATGTAATCTACATCGGAGGCGGGCAGCCAGAGCCGAGGTATGACGTCGAGTCTGGCCGCGGAGTCTACAAGTCGACCGACGGCGGTCGAACCTGGACCAGCGT
>DASRBJ010000234.1:0-7110 GCA_035653695.1 Sphingomicrobium sp. | reverse complement strand
GCGCTCGAGGTCGGCGGTATTGTCGGCAATCGAGCGCAGGGAAAGCGACAGCGAGCCGAGGCTCTGCGCGACCGCGATCTTTTCGGCGATCTTCGGAGTGACTTCGACTGTGACGTTCGAGAACGTCTTGACCTGGGTCTTGCCGTCTTCATCCTTGTCGCTGATGCGCTGGTCGGTTGCAAGCACGCGCAGGTTGCGGATGATTGTCTCCGAGACCTTAAGTGGCGATCCGTCGCCGCCGCCTTGTACCTGTTGCGTCAGGACTAGGTCGACATGGTCACCGGGGAAAACGAAGCCCGCGACGCTCGAGGAAACGTTCACCGGAACCGTGATGGCGCGCATCCCGGGCCCGAGTGCTGCCGCGAGAAAGCCGCGATCCTGCGGTCCGACGAGCGAACCCCGAGTGACCGGCTGGCCGGCCGTGATCGGATAGCGAACGACCGTGCCCAGAAGCTTCTTGGGATCGCCGTCCGACTGACCCTCGACATAATAGGCGCTCTGCATGAGCTCCTTGGGCCAGGGCTGGAGCGCGAAGCTGTCAGCATCAATGATGGTGCCTGCAGGCAGAGCCTTCTTGGCTACGAGTATCTTTGGTCCAACCGGTACCATCGGTGACGCAGCAGCTTGCTGCGCACCAGCACCGGCGAACATGTTTCTGGCCATCACGGCGGTAATGACCGCAACGACCAGCGCTCCAACGAGCAGCGCGAGCTTCTTCACATCCATGGCGAGATCGCCTCCCCCAAACGGGCCACTTGAACAGCCTCAGAAATCAGACAAATTGGTTAAGAAACCGTTGGGTGAGAATCGCGAGCGCGCCGAAGGCGATCGCGACCCCATACGGAATTTCAGGACGTCCCTCGCGGCGCTTCGCGCGATGCCACGCGACAAGGCCCAGCGTCAGCACGCCGCCTGCAAGAGACATGAGAACAAGAAACCGCACGGTCGACGCGGGCGAAAACCAGAGTGACAGGGCTGCCGCGAGCTTTACATCGCCTCCTCCCATCATTCCCGCGTAAAAGGCGCCGGCAAGGACCGTGAATGTTATCGCACCCGCAGCGAGCTGAATTGCGACACCGGGCCACGGTGTGAGCGCGATCGAAAACCAGTAGACCGGAGCAGCGAGGGCAACGGTGAGGTTGAGTCTGTTTGAAATCGTGAACGTGCGCGCGTCGATTACTGCCGCAACGAGCAGCGTGGCGGCGAGCCAAACAAGCAGCAGATCGGTAAATACGGCGTTGAACATGATGCGCACCACTAGACGGCGCGGCTTTCCAATTCGTAACCAGCCGTTCCAATGAGCGATTTTGACACCATCATCGTCGGCGGCGGCATCGCCGGCGCAAGCCTTGGATCAGAGATTGCCGGCAAGCATCGAACGCTGATCATCGAAGCGGAGGAATATTGCGGATATCACTCGACCGGCCGCTCGGCCGCCTTTTATCTTGAGAGTTATGGCGGTCCTGAAGTCGCCAAGCTGAGCAAGGCTTCGCGGCCGTTTCTCGACAAGCCACCTCGGGAATTTGCCGATCACGGTTTTCTCAGAACTCGCGGCGACCTTCACTTGACCCGGGATGAGCTTCCCGAACTACCTCGCTCGGTTGAGACCCGCGTTGTCGAACGCGCGGAACTTGAGCGCTTCATTCCCGATATCAAGCCGGAATGGCGCCGCGCGCTCTTGGAACCCGGATGCGCCGACATCGATGTTGCCGCGCTCCATGGCGCATTCCTCAGAAGCTATCGCAAGCTGGGCGGCACGATCGCGACGTCATCGAGACTGGCGCGCGCGCGAAGGGTCGCCAATGCATGGATCGTCGATCTTGTCGACGGGACGAGCCTTCGCGCATCCATCCTCGTCAACGCAGCCGGAGCTTGGGCCGATAGCGTCGCGATCGCCTGCGGCGTCGCTCCCCTCGAAGTCAAACCAAAACGGCGCACGATGGTGCAGCTGCGGGTGGGCAAGAGTGGTCTTAAGGACCTGCCGCTTGTCGATGATGCCGACGGCACCTTCTACTTCAAGGGCGAGGGCGACCGGACCTTGTGGCTAAGTCCGCACGACGAAATCGAGAGCGCTCCCTGTGATGCCGCCGCTGAAGAAATCGACGTCGCTACCGCGATCGATCGTTTTCAAGCTGTCGTTTCGTGGCCGGTCGAGCGGGTCGAACGAAGCTGGGCTGGATTACGAAGTTTCGCTCCCGATCGGCTTCCAATCTACGGCTTTGCCGCCGATGAGGATTGCTTCTTCTGGTGCGCAGGGCAGGGCGGTTTTGGAATCCAAACGTCGCCGGCAGCTGCAAAGATGGGCGCCTCCTTGCTTTTGAGGGAGGAACCTCATTCCACCATCAAGAGCATTGACCCATCCGTGTTTTCACCGAAGCGATTGACGGATCGCAGTTTGCAGGAAAAGCGGGGAGGCGCGGGTTAACGCCTCCCCTCACCAACTTTCCAACAGGGGAACGAGAGAGTCGGTGACGCCCGCTCCCTAATCCTCGCCCAAACGTATCGAAAGTGAACTTTGGTTCACAGGCGATGATGCCGCCGTTGTTCGTCGGCTGCTTCGCAGGCGAGTGCGTCGACACGGTCATTTTCAGGGTGGCCGCTGTGTCCCTTTACCCACCGCCACTCGATGATGTGAGGAGCAGCCGCATTGATCAGTTCCTGCCAAAGCTCCGCATTCTTTACGGGCTTTTTGTCCGACGTCTTCCAGCCATTCCGTTGCCAGTTCTGGACCCACCGCGTGATCCCGTCGCGAACGTAAATGCTGTCGGTATGTAGCTTCACTCGGCAGGGCTTCTTCAGCGCTTCAAGGCCTTTAATTGCGGCAAGCAGTTCCATGCGGTTGTTGGTCGTCAACGGCTCTCCACCGGCGAGCTCGCGTTCCTTCGCGCCCATGCGCAGGAGTACGCCCCAGCCACCCGGTCCGGGGTTTCCGCGGCATGCGCCGTCGGTAAAAATGTCGACTTCAGGCAGCGCGCTCAGAGACGAGCTCACGGGGTAGTTTGAAGACCATCCGCTCGGGACTGTGATCGGTGATTTCCTCCGAAACCGTGAACCGCAATGCCAGTGCTTCGATGACCTCCCGAACGAGTATTTCGGGAGCTGATGCACCGGCAGTAACCCCAATGCTTTGTGGTTTTCCAAGCCATTCCCAATCGATGTCCGTTGCACGCTCGATGAGCCGCGCCGGTACGCCCATCCGCTCGGCGACTTCGGCGAGTCTCAACGAGTTGCTGCTGTTCGGCGCGCCGATGACAAGCATTCGCTCGCATTCGCTCGCGATTGCCTTGACTGCCGCCTGGCGATTGGAGGTCGCATAACAGATGTCTTCGCTCCGCGGCGCGCGGATTGACGGGAAGCGCCTCGTAAGAGCTTCGATGATCGCCCGGGTGTCATCGACCGAAAGCGTCGTCTGGGTCAGGAACGCAAGACTTTCGGTTGTCGGCACGGCTGCGCTCTCGGCGTCTTCAACCGTCTCGATCAAAGTGATCGAATTCTCGGGCACCTGGCCGAAGGTGCCGATCACTTCAGGATGGCCGGCATGGCCGATAAATAATATGTGGCGACCCTCTCCAATCAGTCGCTCCGCCTGACGATGGACCTTCGAGACGAGCGGGCAAGTTGCATCGACATAGGTGAGGTTGCGGGCTTGCGCCGCTTCAGGGACGGACTTCGGGACACCGTGCGCTGAGAAAACGACGGGCCGGTCGCTTGGCACTTCATCAAGTTCATCGACGAAAACAGCGCCCATTGCGCGAAGCCGCTCGACGACGAAGCGGTTGTGGACAATTTCATGGCGCACGTAGACGGGGGCACCGAAGCGTTCGAGCGCGAGCTCGACGATCTGGATTGCCCGGTCGACTCCAGCGCAGAATCCGCGCGGCGCGGCGATGAGGACACGAAGGGGAGGTAATTCATCCACGGTGCAGGCCATGTAAGGCATCGCTTGCAGCCATAGAAGGCCCTTCCTATGAACGCGGGCCAGTTTGCCCATGAGGAATGCTCCCAAAGTGAAGCTTCGTACTGCTGCTCTCGTCGCGCTGACCCTTCTCAGCGCCTGCCGCCACGCCGGTGACATCACTGCCGACAATGGAGGCGGGGTATATGCGGTTCGAAGCGACTGCCCAATCGCGGGGATCCCGACCGGCACCGGTGACATCACGCTCTTCAATCCACCCGAAAGCCGCGACTCGAGTGCAATCGACGTTACCGCTGCAATCACCAAGCTCCGCTCGTTTTGCCAGGACACGGGCAATGACGTCATTTCTACCGTGACATTCACCGTTACTGGATTGCGGCGCGATGCAGGACCCGCGCGGCAGGTGATTCTTCCTTATTTCGATGTCGCGCTGCGCGGTGGCACGAACATCGAGGCAAAACAGGTCGGAGCGATCGCCTTGAACTTTCCGGCAGGCAGCCAGCACGCGATCACGACTGGAGAGGCAAGCATTCGCGTCAATCGGGCTTCGGCAACGCTCCCGGCCAACGTTCGTGCAATTCTCACGCGTCCGCGCAAGGCGGGCGAGGCCGACGCCGCGATCGATCCCATGTCCGATCCGGGCGTCGCGCGGGCGGTTGCGAACTCCACTTTCGAGCACCTGGTGGGTTTCGAGCTCACGCAGGACCAGTTCAAGTATAACGCAACGCGCTAAGAACTCACCGAAACCCACGTTGACTTGAACCGGAGGGCCAGCCAAGGCAGCCGGCGTCGCCGGGAGCCTAGGCAACCGGAATGGCCGCGCGGGAGAGTGTGGCGAAAGCCAACGCCGAAGGAGCAACCGCCCCCGGAATCTCTCAGGCACCAGGGACCGCGCGGTTCAGACAGTCTGGAAAGTGCTGCGGGTGTCAATCCGTGGCCGCCGAAGGGGCAAAGCTCTCAGGCGCAAAGACAGACGGGGGCGGCGGCCTGGCTAAAGCGTCAGCCATGGCAGTCGCACCTCAATGCCGGAGCGCGAATCAATGAGCAGGGAAGTTCACAACGGTCCGACCGATGATACGCAGGCACGGGGTACAGCCTTCAGCGGCGACCCTCAGGGCGGCGACGACGTTGCTGCCAAGCAGCTAGAGAGACTTCCGCTGGATTCGTGGCATCGCGCTCGTGGTGCTCGAATGGTGCCGTTCGCGGGCTATGAAATGCCGGTCCAATACGAAGGCATCATTGCTGAACATCTCTGGACTCGTGAAAATGCTGGCCTCTTCGATGTCAGCCACATGGGGCAGCTCCTGATCCACGGCCATGCGCTAGACACGGCCTTGGAAAGCCTGATGCCCGCTGACTTCCAGTCAGCTGCCGACATGAAGCCCAAATATTCCCTGCTCCTCGAGGAGAATGGCGGAATCATCGATGACCTCATGGCAACGCGGCGAGGCAATCAATTTTATCTGGTCGTGAATGGTGCAACCAAGCACGGCGACATTGCCTTCATGGAAAACCGACTTCCGCGCGAGATCGTCATTGATCACATGAAGGAGCAGGCGCTGCTTGCGCTGCAGGGACCACGCGCCGCCGAAGTCCTCGAAACAATCGTTCCGGGCATCAGCAAACTTGCGTTCATGGAGGCTGCACCCTTTTCTTGGGAGAACCACAACCTCTGGATCAGTCGCTCGGGCTACACCGGCGAAGACGGTTTCGAAGTGTCCATTCCGGCGCGCGCGGCCGCAAGCTTTGCTGACGCCGTGGCAGAGCATGAGCTTGCAAGACCAATTGGTCTCGGAGCGCGCGATTCACTTCGGCTCGAAGCGGGACTTCCGCTCTACGGCCATGATCTTGATACCAGCACTACACCAGTCATGGCCGGGCTGACGTTTGCGATCAACAAGCGGCGCCGCGCCGAAGGGGGCTTTCCAGGTGCCTTTCGCATTCTTGCCGAACTCGAGAACGGCCCCGTCGAGAAGCGTGTTGGATTTGACGTTGTCGGGCGGCAACCGGTTCGTGAAGGTGCACTCGTTCTCGACGGCGAGGGCAATGAAGTCGGCAAGATCACGAGCGGAGGTTTCTCTCCTTCGCTCCAGCGGCCGATCGCGATGGGCTACATCGCGGCCCATCTCGCCGAACAAGGCACGATGGTGAAGCTCGAGCAACGCGGCAAACTGTTCGATGCGCGCGTCGCGCCCATGCCTTTCGTTCCGCACCGTTATCATCGCAAGGGAGCTGCCTGATGCCTGTCTACTTCACCAAGGAGCACGAATGGATCCGTGTCGATGGCGACACTGCAACGATTGGTATTTCAAGCCATGCTCAGGAGCAGCTTGGCGACATCGTATTCGCCGAGGTACCGGAGGCCGGCCGAAAGCTCAGCAAGGGCGAGGAAGCAGCAGTCGTCGAGTCGGTGAAAGCGGCGTCTGATGTTTACGCGCCGGTTTCGGGTGAGGTCATCGAAGGAAACCAGGCCATTGGCGATGACCCGAGCCTCGTCAACAGCGACCCTGAAGGCGAGGGGTGGTTCTTCAAGCTGAAGCTCGACGACCCCGCCGAACTCAATGGTCTCATGGATGAGACTGGCTATCGTGACTGGGTAAAGACGCTTTGACCAGAGGTTCGACGAGCCAGTGGAATGCCGCCGACTATTCTCGGGTCGGTGCCTTTGTCGCCGAGCTGGGGGGGGCGGCGCTCGATCTTCTTGATCCGCAGCCGGGTGAAAGGATCCTCGACGTCGGGTGTGGGGATGGCACCTTGACCAAGAGGATCGTCGAACGCGGAGCGACCGTCCTCGGCGTCGACAATTCACCCGAGATGATCGTTGCAGCTCGTCAAAACGGCGTTGATGCCTTGCTTCTTGCGGCAGAAGATATGCAGTTTTTTTCCGAGTTCGACGCGGCTTTTTCGAATGCGACGCTACATTGGGTACTTCAGAAGGAACAGGCGGCCCGGGCGACTTTCCGCGCATTGAAGCCTTGCGCCCGCTTTGCGGGCGAAATGGGGGGCGAAGGCAACCTTGAGAGGCTTCGGGAAGCGCTCGACGAGGAGTTGATCATTCGAGGATTTGTGCCGCCAATCGAGGCCAGCAACTGGTACGCTTCGCCGGAGGAGTTCGCGCGTGTGTACGAAGACGCAGGTTTCCGCGAAATCGATGCACGGCTGATCGAGCGCCCGACGACCATCGAGCATGGTGT
>DASRBJ010000233.1:0-3833 GCA_035653695.1 Sphingomicrobium sp. | reverse complement strand
GATATTCGGCAACGATCACTTGACCATTGGCGATTTGCGCAGGTGGCAGATGGACGTCCGCGGGATCCGAAAGCAAGCGGTCGCGATGTTCGGGAAGCTCAAGCGAAGCATGCGCCTGGAGCTGCTCGAGCTCGTCATGCTCCTCGATCCGCGCGCGACGAAGGATGAGTGTATCAGCGGGCTTTGACATAGCTTCCCGGCGCATCCTCAATGGCCTTGAGCTTCCCTACGCCTGGCACGCGCGCACCTTCGACTTTCACCGTCTCGTCATCGAGCTTCTTCAGCCAGGAAAGCCAGTCTGGCCACCATGAGCCCTTGTGCTCGGTCGCTCCATCGATGAAGCCCTGCAGCGTGCTCGAAGGCTCGTCGTTCACCCAATATTGGTATTTTTGAGCAGCAGGCGGGTTCACGACGCCGGCGATGTGCCCGGAACCTGCAAGGACGAACCTTTTGGGCCCTGAGAAATGGTCCATTATCTTCCAGACGCTGTGGGGCGGCGCGATATGGTCTTCGCGCCCAGCCTGGATGTAGGCCGGCGTCTTTACCCGATCGATGTCGACGGGAGTGCCGGCGACCTTGATTGCGCCCTTTTGCGCAAGCTTGTTGCCCTTGTAGAAGGTCTCGAGATAGTCGCGGTGCCAGTCGCCGGGGAGATTGGTCGTGTCACTGTTCCAGTACAGTAGATCGAACGGCGGCGGCTCTTCGCCGAGAAGGTAATTGTTGACCACATAATTCCAGATGAGGTCGCGGCCGCGCAGCAAGTTGAAGGTCGCCGCCATGTAGCGCCCGTCAAGATAGCCCTTTTCCTTGGTTAGCTGATCGAGGAGCGACATGGTCTCGGCTCCCGTAAAAAGCTTGAGATCGCCCGCTTCGGAGAAATCGACCTGCGCCGTGAAGAAGGTTGCCGATCGCACCTTCTCGGCCTCCTTTTTTGCTTCGAGATAGGCGAGCGTCGCCGAAAGCGTCGTTCCAGCGACGCAATAGCCAATCGCATGCACGCTTGGCACCTCGAGCAGGTCTCGAATGGTGTCGATCGCGTCGATCTGTCCGCGGATCACATAATCGTCGAGTGTTGCGCCAGCGATGCTTTCGTCCGCCGACTTCCAGCTCACCATGAACAGGCTGATCCCGTTTTCAACGCACCATCGAACGAAGCTTTTCTCGGGCGTCAGGTCGAGGATGTAAAAGCGGTTGATCCATGGCGGGAAAATGACGAGCGGTGTCTTCAAGACCTCGCTGGTCGTCGGCGTGTATTGGATGAGCTGGTAAAGATCCGTCTGCTTGATCACCTTGCCGGCTGTTGTTGCAAGATTGCGACCGACCTCGAACACGCCGGACTTGGTCTGCGTTAGCTGTCCGGACGCAATGTCCTTGAGCATGTTGGCAAGGCCCTTGAGGAGGTTTTCGCCGCGCGTCTCCAGCGTTCGCTTCAACACCTGCGGGTTCGTCAGAGCGAAGTTCGATGGGCTCATCGCGTCGACGAAGCTGCGCGTTGCAAAGCGCAATTTCTCGCGCGTCGGCTCGTCAATCCCCTCGATCTCGTCGACCGTGCCAAGCAGCTGGTCCGAGACCCTGAGATAGGTTTGCCGGATCGTGTCGAAGATTGGGTTTTCGCGCCACTCGGGCGCTGCAAAGCGGCGGTCCTTCCGGTCCTGCTCGCCGCCCGGAGCAACGGCCGTCACACCGCCAAGAACCTTGCCCCACGTCTCGAGGCCTTTCGCCCATGCCTGTGCACCGGCGCTCATCAGCGCCATCGGGTCATTCGCGCCGGAATCGTTGTCAAACCCGAACGCCGGGGACGACCAGGGAGGAAAGGGCTGGTTGTTCTTCAAGCTGCTGGCCCAGAATTCCATCAGCATCTGCTGCGCGCGGCCCATCACGAGCGTCCAGTGCTGCCAGTCTTCGAGTGTCGGGACCGCGCCGCCGATCTTCGTGTCGTCCGCCATGACCTCGCCTTTACGCCTGCAACGTCACAAAACGAAGAAGAAGGGAGCGCGCTCCGGTTTCGGTCTCGATTGGCGCAAACAGCCCCTCAGCAATATCGAGCCCGCGAAGAAATGAACCCTTGAGTGGCACTCGAGGTGAACTGCGCATAAGCATCAAGAACGATGCGCCTATATCTCCTTCTGCCATTGCTGCTCAGTGCCTGCGCGACGTTTCAATCAAGAAACGGACCCTTCGGCGCAGAAGTCGGTGTCGCCTTCACAACGAACGGCGAAGTCGGACATTTTGCCAACGGCATCGCTGACCCCAAGAGCGGTCGGCGAGTCACGATCGCCGATCCGGTTCGAGTTGCGTCGGTTAGCAAGATGGTGACGGCGATCGGCGTGATGCGGCTGGTCGGCGAGGGAAAGCTCGATCTCTCGAGCGATGTCTCGCGCTGGCTCGGCTGGAATTTGCGCAACCCGAACTTTCCCGACCGGCCAATCAACCTTTCCATGCTGTTGTCGCACACGTCGTCGGTTCGTGAGCATGACGATGATTACGTGATCCCGCTCGGCGCCTCGCTTGAAGACCTGATGCGCGACCCTCGCAACTGGGATTCACTGCATTCGCCGGGAAGCTATTTCGCCTATGTCAATCTCAACTATCCAATCATTGGCTCGATCATCGAAAAGGTTACAGGCACGCGCTTCGATTTATGGATGCACGCGAATGTATTGGCGCCGATGAAGATCGATGCCTGCTTCAACTGGCCGACGTGCAGCGACGAAGCGGTTGCCCACGCCGTTGAGCTCGATTCGCCCACGGGAAAGCCGGTGAAGGACGACCTTCATGGTCATCGTCCAGACTGCCCAGTCTTTGTGAAGGACGGTGAACCCTGCGATCTCACCCTCTGGCGCTTGGGTGAGAATGGTGCGTTGTTTGCGCCGCAAGGAGGCCTGCGCATCTCGGCGCAAGGACTTGCGCGGATTGGCCGCATGCTTCTTGACGGCGGAACGATCGATGGCGTGCGGATACTTTCACCCGGCGCGGTCGACGCTTTGTTGACGCAGGTATGGCGCTTCGATGGGAGCAATGGCCAAACCGACGGCGGATTTTACTGCAGCGCCGGAAACGGGACTCACCAGTTGCCCAACCGGCAGCCTGGCTGTGCCGATGACATTGGAACAAGGGGTTCGGTTCTCGTTGGCCATGCCGGCGATGCCTACAACATGAAAAGTGGCATCTGGATCGACCGCGCGCACCAGCACGGCATCGCCTATTTCGTAACCGCAGTGCCCGACCCCGCGCCCAAGGAACCCGGCAGTGCCTACACCGCCGCCGAAGTGCACGCGTTCAAGAGAAGCTACGCGCTTTTGCCACGCGACTAGGGCGTACAGCGCCATCCGGCGCCCGACCACCACATCCGATCCTGGCTGCAATGACGATTGTGCCAGACCCACCGCGGGTAAGCGCGATCGGGTCGGTCGTGCCACCAGTCATTGAAGCTGCCCGGGTCCCAGCTCTCGTTAATGTCGTAAGCCGCGTCATAATAATCGCCCGCATAGGGATAGGCGAAAGCGCCGCGTGATCGCCGACGATCATCGCCACTGGGTGGCGCGGGAACCCCGATCAGCCGATGCACCCGCACTCCCCGAGTTGCCTCGACTCTGGCGCTTGCGCCATGAAAGGCGCTGGACGCGCTGAATGCCGCGGCAGCAAAGCTCTTGGACGATGCAGGAGCGGTCAGCGCTGCACCAACCGCGAGACCAAGCAACACACGATGCATGTGGCTGCTCCTTTCAAAAAAATCCGTTTCGGACGCGAGACAAACGCTGGTTCGGGCCCGATGTTGCACTCCGTAAGTTTACCCACGAGCGACGCCCGTTCAGTCCTTTGAAAGCTCTGTC
>DASRBJ010000232.1:0-2946 GCA_035653695.1 Sphingomicrobium sp. | reverse complement strand
TGGGCTTCGATCGACCCACGGCAAACAGCCTCGACAGCGTATCCGACCGCGACTTCGCGCTCGATTATTTATCGGCGGCAACACAATGCAGCTTGCACCTTTCGCGCCTCGCCGAAGAACTGATCATCTGGGCAAGCGCGCCGTTCGCATTCGTGAAGCTCTCCGATCAATTCTCGACCGGTTCTTCGATCATGCCGCAAAAACGCAATCCCGATGCGGCGGAACTCGTCCGCGGGCATTGCGGCCGCATCCTCGGCGCCCAAACGTCTCTCATGGTCACCATGAAAGGCTTACCACTCGCCTATTCGAAGGATATGCAGGACGACAAGGAACCGGTCTTTGAGGCCCACGACCTGTTGATGATTTCGCTTCAAGCACTTGCAGGAATGATCGAGACTATCGCCTTCGTTCCTCAGCGCATGCGAGCCGCGGCGGCACAAGGCTATTCGACCGCGACAGACCTTGCCGACTGGCTCGTGCGCGAAGCCGGTGTCCCGTTTCGCGAGGCGCATCACATCACCGGACGCGCGGTGAAGATGGCGGAAGACCGCGGCTGTGACCTTGCCGACCTCCCAATCGCCGCGCTCAAGTCAATCGATGGGCGCATCGACGAGCGCGTTTTCGAAGTTCTGAGCGTCGAGGCTTCGGTCCGAAGCCGAACGAGCTACGGCGGTACAGCTCCTGAGCGGGTTCGAGAACAGATTGCGCTTGCAAAGCAACAACTCGATAGCTCGGCAGCCTGAAGGGCGATCAACACCACTGCAGCATTAATGATCGATCGCGCCGTCGCGCGTGCTAGGCGGTACGCCGCGCGCGCTGCGCAATCGTCCGAAGCCGAAGCGCGTTCAACCGAATAAACCCAGCTGCGTCACGATGATCGTAGCTGCCACTCCCTTCTTCGAACGTTACGAGGTCCTGGTCATAGAGCGAGTGGCTGCTCTCGCGTCCGATGACGGTGGCGTTGCCCTTGTAGAGCTTCATCGTCACGCGCCCGCTCACATGCTCCTGGCTTTTGTCGATTGCCGCCTGAAGCATTGCTCGCTCGGGCGCGAACCAGAACCCATTATAGATGAGGCTCGCATAGCGCGGCATGAGCTCGTCCTTGAGGTGCATTGAACCTCCGTCGAGCGTGATGCTCTCGATGCCCCTGTGCGCCGCAAGCAGGATTGTTCCTCCCGGCGTTTCGTAAACGCCGCGCGATTTCATTCCAACGAAACGGTTCTCGACGAGGTCAAGGCGCCCGATACCATTGTCGTGACCAAGCTCGTTGAGCCGCGCGAGAAGCGTCGCCGGAGAGAGGCTTTCGCCATTGATCGCCACCGGATCGCCGCGTTCAAAGTCAATCGCAATGATTGTTGCTTTATCTGGCGCATTCTCGGGCGAGATCGTGCGCTGGTGTACATATTCGGGCGCTTCGGCCGAAGGATCCTCGAGCACCTTCCCTTCCGACGACGAGTGCAAGAGGTTCGCGTCAATCGAGAAAGGGGCTTCTCCGCGCTTGTCCTTGGCGATGGGTATTTGGTGCTTCTCGGCGAAATCGAGCAGCGCCTCCCGGCTCTGGAATTCCCACTCACGCCACGGCGCAATCACCTTGATGTCGGGTTCAAGCGCGTAATAGCCAAGCTCGAAACGCACCTGGTCATTTCCCTTGCCGGTCGCCCCGTGACAGACGGCGTCGGCGCCGACTTCCCGCGCAATCTCGATCTGTCGCTTGGCAATGAGCGGCCGCGCGATCGAGGTCCCGAGAAGATAATCACCTTCGTACTGCGTGTTGGCCCGGAACATCGGAAGGACGAAGTCGCGGACGAACTCCTCGCGCAGATCCTCGATGAAGATATTCTCTGGTCGAACGCCAAGCATCTCGGCCTTGCGCCGCGCGGGTTCGACCTCCTCGCCCTGCCCCAGGTCGGCCGTGAACGTCACGACCTCGGCGTCATATTCCGTCTGCAGCCACTTGAGGATGATCGAGGTATCGAGACCGCCCGAATAGGCGAGCACCACCCTCAACTTCTTGTTCTTCGTCATCATGCTTGATCCAACATCCAAAGCATTGCGCCGCGCGCACTGTGCATCCTGTTTTGCGCCTGGCGCCAAATCGCCGAGCGCGGTCCATCGATCACCGGTGCCGTCACTTCCTCGCCGCGTCGTGCCGGAAGGCAGTGCATGAACCAGGCGTCGGCCGAGCGCGCCATCAGCGCCTCATCGACCTGATAAGGTTCAAAAAGAGCACGGCGCTCGGGACTATCGTCACCGCCCATCGAAACCCAGACATCCGTGTAAACGATGTTGGCGTCCTCGACTGCATCAGCGGGATCGACGACCTGCCGAACGTCAGGCGCATCGCCAAGACCGTAACCAGCTGGGCTTGCGATGGTGAATTCGGCTCCAACGAGTGCGCATGCTTGTGCAAGCGAGCGCGAGACATTGTTGCCTTCGCCAATGAACGCGACCCTCACTCCTTCGAGGCGTCCAAAGAGCTGCCTGATCGTCAGAAGATCCGCAAGCGCCTGAAGCGGATGATCGCTTGCCGAGAGCATGTTGAGAATGGGAGCGGCGCCGACCCGCGCCATCTCTTCGAGCAGAGCATGATCGAAGACCCGAGCGGCAATGATACGATGATAGCAGGCGAGCGTATGCGTGACATCACCAACGGTTTCTCTCGTGCCGATGCCAAGTTCAGAGGGCTGGATGTACACGGGGTGTCCGCCGAGTTCAGCCACCGCGAGTTCCATTGAGTTGCGCGTTCGCGAGCTCGGCTTTTCAAAATAGAGTGCAACGCCCTTGTGCTCGAGCACCCGCGGAGGCGGCGCTTCGGACAGCTCAAGGATCATCCTTACGTCGGCCGATGAGAGGTCGCGTACTGAAAGGAGATGTCTCACCAGCTCTTCGCCTTTCGGATCATTGTCCCAACCCCATGATCGGTCAGTATCTCGATGAGCAGCGAAT
>DASRBJ010000231.1:0-3982 GCA_035653695.1 Sphingomicrobium sp. | reverse complement strand
GAAAAAGCCTAGGCGATGGGCCTCGCGTCGCAAGTGACAAGTCCGAACGGAGCGGGCAAATCGCAATTTGAATGACTGAACTACTGACACACCTCGACCGCCTGGAAGCGGAGAGTATCTTCATCCTTCGTGAGACTGTCGCTGAAGCAGCTCGGCCAGTGATGCTCTACTCGATGGGCAAGGATTCGGCAGTGATGCTGCATCTTGCCCGAAAGGCCTTCTTTCCAGGGTCGCTTCCCTTTCCATTGCTTCACGTCGACACGACGTGGAAATTCAAGGACATGTACGCGCACCGCGACAAGGTAGCGGCGCAGCCTGGAATTGATCTCATCGTCTACCAAAACCCGGATGCGCTTCAAAAGGGCATCAACCCATTCGATCATGGACCGCTTCATACCGACCTGTGGAAGACCGAAGGATTACGCAGAGCGCTCGATGCATACGGGTTTGATGCGGCATTCGGCGGCGCAAGACGCGACGAGGAAAAAAGCCGGGCAAAGGAGCGCGTGTTCAGCTTCCGCGACAAAAATCACCGATGGGATCCAAAGCGACAGCGCCCTGAGCTCTGGTCGCTATACAATGTTCGAAAGAACCGCGGCGAGAGCATGCGGGTATTTCCATTGTCTAATTGGACTGAGCTCGATGTCTGGGAATATGTTCTTCGTGAGAAGATAGAAGTGGTGCCGCTCTATTTCGCGGCCGAACGGCCGACGATTGTGCGAGATGGCCTGATTTTGATGGTCGATGATGAACGGATGCGGCTTGCTCCCGGCGATAAGGTGCTCCAACGCAAAGTCCGGTTCAGAACGCTCGGCTGCTATCCGCTTTCAGGAGCGGTTGAGAGCGACGCCGATACCGTCGAGGCGATCATTGCGGAGATGGTAGCGAGCGCCACGAGTGAGCGCCAGGGCCGTGCAATCGACCGAGACGGCGGAAGCGCCAGCATGGAAAAGAAGAAGCAGGAGGGCTACTTTTGAATCGCCCTTCGGACGTGCAGTCGTGGCTCGGCGTGCAACAGCGCAAGGAACTGTTGCGATTTATCACCTGCGGAAGTGTCGACGATGGCAAATCGACGCTCATTGGGCGACTGCTTTACGAGACACGGCAGGTGTTCGACGACCAACTCGCCGCTCTTGAACAGGACAGCAAACGCCATGGCACGCAAGGCGACTCGCTGGATTTCGCGCTGCTTGTCGACGGTCTCTCCGCCGAGCGAGAGCAAGGGATAACAATCGACGTCGCGTACCGTTACTTCTCAAGTGACAAGCGCAAGTTCATCGTCGCCGACACGCCGGGCCACGAGCAATACACGCGCAACATGGTGACCGGCGCATCGACGGCGGACCTCGCCGTTCTGCTTGTTGACGCCCGAAAGGGCGTCCTGACGCAGACGCGCCGCCATTCTTATCTTGGCAGGCTGCTCGGTATTCGCCGATTTGTTCTGGCGGTAAACAAGATGGATCTCGTCAGCTATGATGAAACGACGTTCCGCCAAATCGCGCAAGACTATGGTCGCTTCGCTGCAAGGATTGGCGTTTCGGATTGGCTCGCAATTCCCGTTTCGAGCCTGCGCGGCGACAATGTCACAAAGCCAAGCGCCGCAATGTCGTGGCATGAAGGGCCGACGCTTCTAGGCTATCTGGACAATGTGCAACTCGACTGGGCGGCCGATACCAAGAAGCCATTTCGCATGGCTGTACAATGGGTCAACCGGCCCCACCCGGACTTCCGCGGTTTCGCGGGACAGGTGAGCTCGGGATCGATTTCTCGAGCGGACGAAGTGCGGTTGCTTCCGTCGGGCCGCGTCACTCGAGTAGCGCGCATCGTTACGGCGGATGGGGAACTCGAGGAGGCGACAGCTGGGCAATCCGTAAGTTTGACTTTCGCGCATGACGTCGACTGTTCTCGAGGCGACGTGATTGCCGCCGCTGACGCACCGCCTGAAGTCGCCGATCAGTTCGAAGCAACGATCGTCTGGATGGATGAGCACGAGTTGCTGCCGGGTCGCGGATACTGGCTCAAAATTGGTACGCAGATGGTGAGCGCCGTCGTCCACGAGCCGAAATATGAAATCAACGTCAATTCACTCGATCATCTCGCGGCGAAGACTCTTGGTCTCAATGCAATCGGGGTTGCGGAGATTGCGACCGACAGAGAAATTATCTTCGAGCCCTATGCGGTTGATGGATCAAGCCCGAACCGCGCACTCGGCGGGTTCATCCTCATCGACAAGCTCACCAATGCAACCGTTGGCTGCGGCATGCTGCACTTCGCGCTTCGCCGTGCGCACAATATCCATCGGCAGCATCTGGACGTTAGCCGGGAAACGCATGCGGCGCTCAAGGGGCAGCGGCCTGCGGTCTTGTGGTTCACGGGTCTTTCCGGAGCCGGCAAGTCGACGATCGCCAATCTCGTCGAGAAGAAGCTCGTTGCACGGGGACGGCATACGTTTCTCCTCGACGGAGACAATGTCCGACATGGCCTCAATCGGGATCTTGGCTTCACCGAAGCGGATCGCATCGAGAATATCCGACGTGTCGGTGAAGTTGCGCGCCTGATGGCCGACGCCGGGCTCATCGTGCTTACCGCGTTCATCTCGCCGTTCCGCGCCGAACGCGAGATGGTCCGCAAAATGCTGCCCAAAGGCGAATTCATCGAGATCTTCGTGGACGCCCCACTCGCCGAGGCAGAGAAGCGCGACCCTAAAGGACTTTATGCAAAGGCTCGCGCAGGAGAGCTCAAGAACTTCACCGGCATCGACAGTCCCTACGAGGCGCCCGAAAATCCCGAAGTCCGCATCGACACGACCCAGCTGAGCGCGGAGCAAGCCGCCGAGCTCATCGTCGACAGGGTGATGAACAGCGCTTCGCCGCTACCAAGTATAAGCTAGGCCGGCAGCGCCGATCCACTGGCTCGCGCTTCCGCGCTGCTCAACAATCGGCGAGCGCTTGAAATCACCGACCAAGCGAGAATATTGCACGAGGCCAAATACGGACAGCCCGCCCAGCAGATCGCCGGTGAGCGACTGATTGACGAGGAGGCTCGCCTTCAAGTTCTTAAGACCACCATTCGGCGTGTAGAGTGGAAGCAGGCCGCCGGTGGCCGCACTGTCGGCTGGAGTTACTCCAAAGTAATAACGAGCAAATTTATCGCTTACGATTTCTGCTCCAGCGCTCAGGCTGACGTAGGTCTTGCGCGAAACGGGCGTCGAAAAATCCACGTGTGGATCGAACACCGTCGACTTGTACGCATCGCCGATATCGTGAAGCACATCGAGGTGAAACGAAAGTGTATCGTACGGATCGAGGATTCCGCGGACGCTGAACCCCGCGAAACCGCCAACTTCGATCGCGGTTTTCCGTTTGAGCATCAGCCGTACGACGTCATCGTCACTATGGCGGCGGTCGTCGAAACGCAGTCCGACGATGGGACCCGCATCGAGGGAGAAACCACCCGCTTGCGGAACGAGATTTGCGCTTAGGTAGGGTCCGTTCGTACTGATCGAGATACCGTTGACCCTGGCTCTGATCGCTCCGGCGGGAATGATCCGGTAATCATCGGAGCCTTCGTAGTCGGGAACGATGGCGCCGCCGACACCAATGGTCACCATGTCGCGTTGCGCGACGTCCTCGGCGCTCGGGAGACCGCTTGCTTGCGGTGCCGTTGATGATTGAGCCACAGCCGGCGTCGCCAGACAGACAGCCAAGCCGAACCACGCCGAGCAGCTGATGAACCTCGCCCATGATCGTTTCATGCGCGGCACAGCGGACGAGCCGGTGGGAAAGTTCCGGGCCCGTTGCGAGATGGCACGGTTGCTTAGTCGCCGCTTCCCGCGTCGGAGGTAAAATACTTGTCGTACTTCCCTTCTTCGCCTTTATGGTCGTCCGCGTCGGCTGGGCTGTCCTTCTTTCGGGTGATGTTCGGCCATTCCGCTGAAAAAGTCGAATTGAGCTCCAACCATTTCTCAAGACCGCTCTCGGTA
>DASRBJ010000230.1:0-3890 GCA_035653695.1 Sphingomicrobium sp. | reverse complement strand
AGCTGCGGCTCTCGGGAATCAGGCTAACGACGATACCGCGCATGGTTTTTTGCGTCGATGGCGGTGGAATGATGCCGAGCGTCATCAGGATTAGCAGGAGCCCGATGTTGATTGCCAGTGCGAGCGCAAGACCGGTCATCCGCCGCTGGAACGGCTGACGGTCGTAGGGCGCGGAGAGGCGATAGGCTGGCAAGAACTGAACCGGAGTTGCGTCGCGTGAGCCGCGACCTAAACGAGCAGTTGGTGAACCCGCAATGAAAGCGTTGGAAGTTCACCTTGCCGATCGACCGACGAGTGTTGGAAACGAAGATGTGGAGATCTTCGTCGAGGATGTAAGCGAAGCCGACGCAACGGCGATCGCTCGCATTTATGCATATCATGTCCTCAACGGCACGGCTTCCTATGAAGTTGCGCCTCCATCCGTCGAGGCAACCCTCACAAAGATCCGTCAGATACTTGCCAACGGGTGGCCGTTTCTTGTGGCACATACTGGTCGTGACGTCGTCGGATATGCCTATGTCACGCAATTTCGTGATCGCGAGGCCTATCGCTTTACCGCCGAGAACAGCATCTACATCGATGCGGCGTATCAGCGAGCGGGCTATGGGAAGATGCTTATGAAGAGCCTCATTGAGCGCTCGCGTACCTATGGTTTCCGAACGATGATTGCGGTTATCGGGGGTGCCGAACCGGCATCGATCGCGCTGCACTCTGCGCTCGGATTTTCCGAGGTCGGAAGGCTGAAACATGTTGGCTTCAAGTTCGGGCGGTGGCTCGACAGCGTCTACATGCAACGCGATATCGCGTGACAATCGGTCGTTAAATGGCAGCTAGCCTGTCGCTTCCACGCGTGGCTCTTGGTAATTCATTCTCGGGCGCGGCGGCCGCGCCCGAGGGAGAAAAAAGAATGAGCCTCCTAGATGGCATACTCAACCAGGTTTCTGACAATGCCTCTGTTCAAAATCTTGCAGCGAAGGTTGGATTAAGCCCCGAGCAGGTTGAACAAGCCGTCGCGGCGTTGGGACAAGCACACGCGAGCGATGGAGATACGGTTGAGACCGCGGCGGCGCAGACTGGGCTTCCAGAAGACAAGTTGCAGGAAATCGTAGCACACATCGGCGGCGAGGGGGCGCTCGGCCGTTTTGCTTCGCTTCTCGAGGGCGACAATGGGGCCTCCATCTTGAGCGGGATCAGGAATATCCTCTGATCGTCCCATGATGCTCGCTCAAAGCATGCGCTCAGCGACTTGAGCGGGTGAACGGGCTCGGTCTTTCCATACAGGAAGCCCTGCGGGGCAAAGGGGAGGATGCCCTTGCAGGGCTTCATACGCTCTTGGCGGCGTCGCAGAGCTCGCTTTGGTAAGCGGCGCCGAGAAGCGAAGATATCTTCTCGAGCCGTTTCGTTCACCCTAGGGAACAGGGTTAACGGCGCAGCACTGAGGCCCGTTTACCGGGTGACGAGCAATTCGACCGCGAGTGCGCGTTGCTCCGGCTGCGGGAGAGCAGTGCGGCTCGTTCGAGCGGTGGTCAGCCGATCGCGAACGCCATCAGTGGTGCGACGGGGCATAGGACGGCGTCCCGTCCTTCGCACGCTCGTCAACTGGTGACCGCATGCGCGATCACTGGTCGAGGAACGATCGCATTTTCCGGCTGCGGCTTGGATGCTTGAGCTTCCGTAGAGCCTTGGCTTCGATCTGACGAATTCGTTCGCGCGTGACCGAGAATTGTTGTCCGACTTCCTCAAGCGTGTGGTCGGTGTTCATGCCGATACCAAAGCGCATGCGCAGGACCCGCTCCTCGCGCGGCGTGAGGCTCGCGAGCACGCGCGTAACCGTTTCCTTAAGGTTCGACTGGATCGCGGCATCCACTGGGATGACGGCATTTTTATCCTCGATGAAGTCGCCAAGATGGCTGTCCTCCTCGTCGCCGATCGGCGTTTCGAGGCTGATCGGTTCCTTGGCGATCTTGAGAACCTTGCGGACCTTTTCCAGCGGCATCGACAGGCGTTCAGCGAGTTCCTCGGGCGTTGCTTCCCGCCCAGTCTCATGAAGGAACTGTCGTCCAGTTCGGACAAGCTTGTTGATCGTCTCGATCATATGGACGGGGATTCGAATGGTGCGCGCCTGGTCGGCGATGGACCGGGTGATCGCCTGTCGGATCCACCATGTTGCATAGGTGGAGAACTTATAGCCTCGCCGATATTCGAATTTATCGACTGCCTTCATGAGGCCGATGTTCCCCTCCTGGATGAGGTCGAGGAACTGCAGGCCGCGGTTGGTATATTTCTTGGCAATTGAAATGACGAGGCGCAGGTTCGCTTCGACCATTTCCTTCTTTGCAATCCTTGCCTCGCGTTCGCCTTTCTGAACCATGTTCACGATCCGGCGGAACTCGCCGAGCGACGTCCCGGTCGCCTGGGCGATGTCGCTGATTTCGGAACGGATGCGCTCGACCGTGTCTCTTTCAGCCGTGGCGAAGGCGGCCCACTTCTTGTCGAGCTTCGCGACGTCGATCAGCCAGTTCTCGTCGAGCTCGTGACCCATGTACGATTCGAGGAATGCCTTGCGCGGAACTCGGTGGCGCTCGGCAAGGCGGAGCATCTGCCCGCCAAGAGCAGTGAGCCGTCGATTGTAGCTGTAAAGCTGTTCGACGAGATACTCGATCTTCGAGCCGTGAAACTGGACGCTCTCGACCTGCGCTGTCAGATCCTCGCGAAGTTTCTGATATTTTTTCTCTTCGGAGCCGGCAAAGTCCTGGCCCGCCTGCAGCGCTTCCATGCGCGCGGCCTGCACTTTCGAGAATTTCTTGAAGATCGAGGTGATTTCCGCAAACTTCTCGAGCGCTTGAGGCTTTAGAGTTTCCTCCATTTGAGCCAGCGAGAGTGTATTATCCTCGTCGTCGTCATCCGCCTGCGGTCGCGAGCGGCGCTCGACCATGTCCTCGTCTTCGTCCTCGTCCGAAGCTTCGGGCTCGTCGGCGGGCTCGTCCTCTTCCTTGATTGTCGGCCCGGCGACCTTCTCGCTGATCTCGCCTTCGCCCTCTTCGCCCTCTTCGGTTGCGGCGATCTGTTCGGCGGTTGGTCCTTTCGACAACATCGCTTCGAGATCAAGAATTTCGCGTAGCTGCATGCGCCCTTCGTTAAGGGCGTTCGACCATCCAATGATGGCGTTGAAGGTGATTGGGCTCTCGCACAGGCCCCAAATCATCGTGTCGCGACCCGCTTCAATGCGCTTTGCGATCGCGATTTCGCCTTCGCGTGACAGGAGCTCGACGGCACCCATTTCGCGCAGGTACATTCGAACCGGATCGTCGGTGCGGTCTGTCGGCTCTTTCTTTGTTGCTGCCGCGGGGCGCGGACCACCATCGTCGAGTGGATCAACCTCGTCCTCTAGGCTTGCCTCGGCCTCGGACTCCTGTTCGTCCTCGTCCTCGCCACGCTCTTCGTTCTCGACGACCTGAACCCCCATGTCGTTGATCGCCGACATGATGTCTTCGATCTGGTCGGGGCTCATCTGGTCGGACGGGAGAGCCTCGTTCAGCTCGTCAACCGTGATGTAACCGCGCTTTTTGGCGCGGGCGAGGAGCTTCTTGATCGACGCGTCGTTGAGGTCAATGAGCGGGGCGTCGCCCGCTTCGGCCGTGTCGAGTTCCTGTGTGTCGTTTTTCGCCATAGGTTTCCGCTGCTTAGTCCGTGCCGGCGAGTTGCGCCAGCCGTTGCCGTAATCCTCTTTGCGCCTCGATCAGGCGCTGTTGTTCTTCGAGTGCTTCGTCGGTGAAATCCCGCTTCAGCCGTTCCGTTGCATGCTCCAGGGCCCTGTCCACTTCCTCCGCGGCAGCGATAATCTCGACTGCAGCAGCCAGATCGCTTCGAGCGCGGTCCGGGTCGCTATC
>DASRBJ010000229.1:0-2713 GCA_035653695.1 Sphingomicrobium sp. | reverse complement strand
GACCGAGCGCGATAGCTCACCCTTCTGGCGACATGTTCGCGACATGGAAGTTCCCGACACACTGCGCGAGAAGATGGACTTGTTCCGTCGACGTGGCCGCGTCGTCAAACATACCGAGGGAATTTTTCTCGACGGAAGCTGGGTTGGCGTACTCATGGGCCAAGGAGTCGTCCCAAATGGTCATGACCTAAGAGCCGGCGTCCCACCGACGGGAGCATTGAAGCGAGCCCTTCATTCGCTTCGCCAAGAGGTGTTCGCGGCAGCTTCGGAGATGCCCGACCATCGTGAGCTCATTGAGCGATATTGCCCAATGGCCGAGGCCGCGTGAGCGAAGGCTCAATTTCCAAGGTCGTCGTCGTTGGCGGCGGTCTCACTGCGTGGACGGCCGCAGCAACTCTTAAGCGGCGAATACCTGTGCTCGACGTTCAATTGGTCAAGACAGAGCCAGCGCCCGATGCCTTGGCCGAGCAAATCATCAGCACACTGCCGTCGATAGCGACATTTCACCAATCGCTTGGACTGACTGATGCGGACACGGTTGAGCGAGCAGCAAGCGGTATTCGGCTCGCTACGATGCTCGAGGGCTTTGCCGAAGGGCAACCGGATTTCGTCCATTCCTATGATCGATGTGGCGTGCCGCTGAACGGAGTGCCGTTTCATCAGCTTTGGTTGCGCGAATGCGAGCGCGGCAAACTACCGGCATTCGACCGCTTTTCGCCGGCTGCCGAAATCGCTCGTTCGGGAAAGCCGCCGCAAGGACTGGCTCGAGCGAGTGCCTTCGGGTTGCAGCTGGATCTTGAGCGCTATGGCGACATGATGCGCGCGTTGGCGCATCACGTCGGCGTCCGTGTTCGAGACTCACTTTTTCGCAATGTGGCACTGCGCACGGACGACGGCTTCGTCGACAAGGTCATTCTCGCGGACGGCGACGCAGTCGCTGGCGACCTCTTTGTCGACTGCACTGGACCAGCGGCACTGCTGCACCGAGAGATGAAAAGCCCCTTCACCGATTGGTCCAGGTGGCTGCCATGCGACCAAGTTGCGTTCAAACGCGTGGAGAGCGACTCATCGGCCGAGCTGATGGATCGCGTAACGGCGCTCCCGTTCGGCTGGAAATGGCGTTCATCCTCGCCGAGGTCTGGATCGGTGGGCGTGGTTTATTCGTCGAGCTTCGCCGAACCGGACATCGGCGCGGAAGTCGCTGACTTCAGCAAGGTCGCGATACGTCAAGGGCGCAAGACCCAGTTTTGGGTGCGCAACTGCGTCGCGATCGGCGACGCTGCAGTAACGGTCGAACCCTTGGAGTGGACCAACCTGCACCTCGTGCAGGGTCAGCTTGATCGTCTGATCACCATGATGCCCGGTCGCGACTGCGCCAAGGTGGAAATTGCACAGTTCAATCGCGAGACTATTGCGCAGGCGGATCGCGTCCGTGATTTCGTTGCAGTGCATTACCTTTGTTCGTCGCGACCCGAGCGTTTCTGGAAGGATGCTGCTTCAGTTGCGCCCCCGGCGTCTCTCGAACACAGCCTTTCGCTGTTCAAGGAACGAGGATTGCTTCCCAACTATCCTGAAGAAAGCTTCTCCCGCGACAGCTGGCTCACCATTCTCCTAGGGCTCGGGGTTCGGCCGCGTCGCATTGATCCACTTGCGTCGCTTGTGCCCGTCACCGAAGCCGCGCAAGCTTTCGCCTCGATGAGCCAGTCCCTGAAAACCTTCGCATTGAGCGCCGGCTCGCCCGTTCCTGAACTCAACCCGCACGGAATACGATGAACGAAAATAATATTCGCGAAGTCATCATCGTTGGTGGCGGCACCGCGGGCTGGATGGCCGCGGCGGCTTTGTCCCGTTACCTCAACAACGGCTACACCACAGTTACCCTGATCGAGTCCGAACAGATCGGAACGATTGGCGTTGGGGAAGCGACGATCCCGCCCCTTATCAGCTTCAATGAGCTCCTCGGAATCAACGAGAATGACTTTGTCAGGGCGACTCAGGCAACTTTCAAGCTCGGGATTGAATTCGTAAACTGGGGGCGTCTCGGCGATCGCTACTTCCACGCGTTCGGCGAGCTAGGCAAAGACTTTCAGGGACTGCCATTTCACCAGCTTTATCTTCGCGAGCGCTCGCGCCGGCCGATGCCCGAGATTACCTCATGGTCAAGCAGCGCCGCCGCTGCGGTTCGAGGCAAGTTCGCACGTCCGGGTCAGAAGGCCCAGTTTCCCCTCGATCAGCTTCGCTACGCTTTTCACCTCGACGCAACCCTTTACGCCCGTTTTCTCCGCGCCTTTGCCGAAAGGCATGGCGTGCGCCGGATCGAGGGGAAGATCGTCGACGTAAAACTTCGTAGCAACGATGGATTCGTCGAGGCGGTAACACTTGCGAACGGGCAGAGTATTGCGGGCGAACTTTTCCTCGACTGTTCGGGATTTCGCGGGCTGCTCATCGAGGAAGCGCTGCAGACGGGCTACGAAGAGTGGACGCAGTGGCTCCCATGCGATCGGGCAATTGCTGCGCCGTGCCGCTATAGCGGCAATCCCGACCCGTTCACGCGCGCCACTGCTCATCGATCCGGGTGGCAGTGGCGCATCCCACTTCAGCACAGGATGGGGAACGGCCACGTTTATTGCAGCAGCTTCATCTCGGATGAGGAGGCGGAGCGAGTGCTCGTTTCAAATCTCGAAGGTGAACTGTTGGACAGCCCACGACGTCT
>DASRBJ010000228.1:0-6929 GCA_035653695.1 Sphingomicrobium sp. | reverse complement strand
GACGATGTCGAGGTGATCGCCATCGCCGCTAACGGCCGAGAGGCCATTCGCCAGATCAAGACCCACAAGCCTGACCTCGTGTTCCTCGACATCCAGATGCCCGGCTTCGACGGCTTCTCCGTTATTCAGGGGCTGATGGACGTTGAGCCTCCCCTTTTCGTGTTCGTCACGGCCTATAGCGAACATGCGCTGCGGGCGTTCGATGCGCAGGCCGTCGATTACCTGATGAAACCAGTCGACGAGGATCGTCTCGCTGCAACCATGGACCGCGTTCGCCAGCGCCTCGCTGAACGGCGGAGCGCCGAAGAGTCGGAGCGCCTGAAGGAGGCGCTTGCCGAGCATGCGCCGGAGGCTGCCGAGGAATTGGCCGAGAGCACGACCGACGCGCCGGCGGCGAACCGGTATGAGAAGATGATCAACATCAAAGACCAGGGACAGATTTTCCGGGTCGATGTCGACACGATCGAGCGCATCGACGCGGCGGGTGATTACATGTGCATCCAGACCGGCGATAATACACTCATCTTGCGCGAGACGATGAAAGATCTCGAGAAAAGACTCGATCCCCGGCGATTCCAGCGCGTTCACCGGTCGACGATCGTCAATCTCGACCTCGTGCGGCAGGTAAAGCCGCATACGAATGGCGAATGTTTCCTCGTGCTTGACTCAGGTGCTCAAGTGAAAGTCTCGCGCAGCTACCGCGACGTCGTCGCGCGCTTCGTGCACTAGCGCTTGCGAAAGGAAAGAAGGGCCCGCCCCCGTTCAAAACGAGAACGAGCCCCCCTTTGACGCCGGGGCCGGGAGGTCGATCACCAAACCCCGACGCCCCTGCGCCATAAGAGAGTTAACGCTCGTTTAACAGAGTATCATTCCACCAGTGTAACTACGTAGCGATCGGCAGCCGGACGGTTACGACCGTTCCCACTCCAACCGTGCTTCGAATGTCGAGTGAGCCCTTGTGGCGCTCGATGATGTGCTTGACGATCGCGAGGCCAAGCCCCGTTCCGCCGGATTCGCGGCTGCGCGCTGCATCAACACGGTAGAAGCGTTCGGTTACCCGGGGCAGGTGCTCACGAGGGATTCCTGGCCCATGGTCCGCGACACTGACGATGATCCAATCATCGTTTTTCGTCGCCATTATTTCGATGGGGGCGCCCGCGCTGTCGCACCCGTAGCGAAGCGCATTGCTGATGAGATTGTCGAGAACCTGTGCGAGCTGAGCTCGATCCCCACGGATCGCCGGAAGGTCGCCATCGACCTTCACCTTGATCTCGCATGCTAGTTTGCCACGCGCCTGCGCAGCGACGGCGCTCGTCACGATTTCACTCATCTGGACGCGTTCATTCGGAACAAGAAAGCGGTCCGCCTCGATGCGCGAAAGGCTCATCAGGTCTTCGATGATGCGCAGCATGCGCCTCGCCTCATCCAATATGGTGCGGCCGAAATTCGAGCGCAGCTCGCCCGGAAGATCCGTCTCTTCCGCAAGAGTTTCGGCATAGCCTACGACGGTGGACAGGGGCGTTCTGAGCTCGTGGCTGGCATTTGCAACAAAATCGACTCGCATCTTTTCGGCCGACACCGAACTGGACCGGTCGATCATGCGCAGCAGCACTGCGTCCGGCCAGAGGCTGCGCATAATCAGTCGCCAGGATTGTCCGGGTTCGACGACGCCAGTCACATCGATTGAGCCACTCCTGTGCGCGAGGATAAGTTCCAGCGCCTGCGGGTGGCGGATCACCAGGCGAATATCGCGTCCTTCAATCCGACCCAGCATCCGGCGGGCGGGCGCATTGGCGAGCCCAACGACGGTTCCTTCGACGATGACACACGGTTCGGCGATCGCCTCGATTAACGCACGCAACCTGTCATCATGTCCGACCACATTGGACTGTGTAGCCGATTGTCCCGCATCAGCCATCTTGGTCGGGGATACGCGCCCCTCGTCTTTACGACGAGGGGCGCCATCCTTCGGCCTCGAGGGGAGAAAAGGCCGAAAACTGCTCAGAAGGCGAGCTGACCGAAAAGGCCAAACTCATCGTAGGTCCCGTAATCGGGGCCGCCGATTACTCCGTTGGAAGTCGAAAGCGTGCCATTGCTGGTCCGCTCGCGTTTGTAGACGAGCGCGAAATCCAGCGGCGCGATTGGCTTATAGTCGAGGCCCACGTTGAAATAATGGTCCTTAAGCGCGGGCGTGATGTCCTTGCTCGGCTTCTCCCAGTCGTATCGGGCGAACGCAAAGACCTGCGGTGTGAACGCGAACGATCCGAAAGTTGACCAGCCGTTTGCCTTGTCCCGAGCAACTGTCGTTACATTGTTCCAGTTCGTCGCCGAGAAATATTCGATCCCGGCACGGATCCGCTTGTCGGTATAGGCTGCGAGCGCGTCGAAACGGCTCGCCGTGTGCGGCGTCGCCGTGTCGGGCAGGTTGGCGGCGCTCTTGCCCAGCTTGCCGGTATAGCCGCCGACCGCAAATGTCAGAACCTTCAAGGGATTGACGCTGATACGTCCTTCAAGGTCGAGCGTATCTGAGCTGCGCGCGAGCGTCTTATAGCCTTGGCCATCGATCGCGGAGACCTGATAGCTGACTAGGTTGTCCGCAAAGCTGCCGAGGACGTGCACCCCCCAGTCGGTCGAAGCACCGAACTTCGTCCGGTCGATGAGCGTATTCTCGACGAAGCGGAAGCCGTAAACATTCTCGTCGAAGGGAATCCAGGGCAGGTCCGCTGCACCGACGCGGACGATGAACGCCGGATCGAACTTCGCCTGCACATAGGCTTTCTTGAGGTAGAGGAGCGTGTCCTTGCTTGTTCCGTTGGCATTATAGCGAAAATCGGTCGTGAGGTTTGCCGAGAAGACGTCGTTGAACTTGTGATCAACGATGAAATAGAACCGCTTGAGCTCGGCCTGCGTGCCATTCTGGGCATTGTCCGTCTTGGTGCCGTTCAGCGCGGTCGAGGTCTGATGGATATCGCTGAAATTGAAAAAGGCCTTGCCCCCAATTGTCGTATTCGCAAACCAGCCGGTCTTGATCGCCTTCTCGAGCGGTGGAACCTCGTTCACGACCTTCGTGACCTGGGCTTGAGCCGCCTGCGTCTGGTTTAGAGCCGTCGTTGCCTGTGACTGCGCCGAAACGGCCGCAGCCTGAGCGGTCTGCGCCTGTTGAGAGATTGCTTGGGCGGCCGCCTCCTGCTGGTCGAGCCGCTGCGTCAGCGCGTCGACTTTCGCTTCCAAGGCTTTGATTTCCGCGTCGCGCGGGTCCGGACGCGCGACCGCATGCTTCTTAATGGGCGCGTGCTTGCGTGCTTTTGCCTCGGCCGGTCCCGCTGCTGCGATCGCGATCCCAACAAGTGCGGCTCCGGCAGCGAGCCGATGATAGGCTTTCATTTGGGTGACCCCCTTCTCATGCTTCGCCCCCCACTGGGGCACCTCTGTTTCGCGAGTCCTCAAACTCGAGTCCGCCGCTAGTAGTGCAACGTTGATGTTTCTGTGACTGGCGCCAGTCAGATTTATGACAATTTTTTGGACTGTCTGTAGATTTTCGCGTCCCCACCAGCGGCAACATCGCTCTCTTCCCTACAACTCGCTGTCGGCAACCAAACGGCAATGGTCGAGTCACACAGCTGTCATGCCCCGAGCCTAGCGGCGAACTGATGGCGAGTGATGCCATCGGGACTTCGATTTTTGCTGCCGGGGGTATCCACAATGACTAGCATTTTCCGTTCTGCCGCACTTCTTGCGGTGCCCGTTTGCATGTTTGGCACGATCGCTCATGCAACCACCATCACCGGCGCTGGATCGACCTTTGTGTACCCGGTGCTTTCGCGCTGGGCGTCCGATTACAAGAAAGCCGCAGGCGACGAGATCAACTATCAGTCGATTGGTTCCGGCGGCGGAATCGCACAGATCAAGGCAGGAACGGTCGACTTCGGCGCGACGGACAAGCCACTTGGCAGCGACGAGCTCGCCGCATCGGGTCTCGCGCAATTTCCGGTTGTGATCGGAGGCGTGGTTCCCGTGATCAATATCCCTGGCGCGCGTCCGGGCCAGGTCAAGATGAGCGGCGCAGTCCTCGCCGACATCTATTCGGGCGCGATCAAGACGTGGAATGATCCGAGGATTGCAAAGCTTAATCCAGGGCTGCACTTCCCGGCGAAGGAGATCACGCCGGTTCACCGGTCCGATGGCTCGGGGACCACTTTCAACTTCACCCATTATCTCAGTCAAGTGAGCCCGGCTTGGAAAGCTAAGTTCGGCGAAGGAACAACTGTTTCGTGGAATGGCGGGATCGGCGGCAAGGGCAACGAGGGCGTTGCGGGCTACGTCAAGCAGATCCCCTACTCGATCGGCTATGTTGAATGTGCCTATGTCGTCCAGAACAAGATGGCATACGCGCTGATGCAGAATTCGGCCGGAAAATTCGTCGCGCCCAACGCGCGGTCGTTCGCGGCAGCGGCCGCAACCGCCGACTGGTCTCATGCCAAGGACTTCAACCTCGTCATGACCAATGCACCCGGTGCGAACTCTTACCCAATCACCGCCTCAACCTTTGTACTAATGTACAAGCAGCCGAAAAATGCCGCGGGAACGACAGCCGCAAAGAAATTCTTCGGGTGGGCACTCACAAAAGGCCAGCCGCAGGCGCTTAGCCTTGATTATGTTCCGCTTCCCACACCCCTCGTGAAGCGCATCGAGGGATATGTCGGAACGAACATCCGCTGATCTCAAGAACTAAGGGGCAACAAAGGAACGGCCCGTCCGCCGGACGGGCCGTTTTCTTTTTGCTGTTCCGTGCGTCGAATAGAGTGCGCGTTTGAGCGACGATTATTATTATTGTTCGCGATCGAGCGAATAGCCCGCCGAACGAACGGTCCGTATCAAGTCAGGCCGGTCTCCGGCGTTAAGGGCCTGCCTCAGGCGCCGAACGTGGACGTCGACGGTGCGGGCATCGATGTCCGGATCATGGCTCCACACGGTGTCGAGCAAACGCTCGCGCGAGAAGACTCGTCCTGGATGCTCGAGAAAATGCTTCAACAAGCGAAATTCGGTGGGACCGAGCGGTACATGCTGTCCATCGCGCCGCACCCGATGCGCTGCAACGTCCATCTCCACATCCGCATAATTGAGTAGTTCTCCAGCAAGTCCGGGTCTCACCCGACGAAGAACGGCGCCGGCACGAGCAACGAGCTCGCGAGGACTGAACGGCTTGGTGACATAATCATCGGCGCCGGTCTCGAAGCCGCGAATGCGGTCGGTTTCCTCGCCACGCGCTGTAAGCATCACGATCGGCACGTTCGCAGTGGTCGCGCGACGCCGGAGCCGACGACAAACTTCGATCCCGCTAATGCCCTCGATCATCCAATCGAGAAGAATGAGGTCGGGTTTGACCTCGTCGACGAGGATCAGTGCCTCCTCACCGTCTCCAGTCCGCGTTACATCATAACCTGAGCGTTCGAAATGGAATGCGACAAGATCCGCGAGAGCACGGTCATCTTCGACGAGGAGGAGCCGTTTGTTCGACATCTCATTACCTCGGTGACTTGCCTGGGCGATCGGCCATGTGCTCGCCTGTCGCTGCATAATAGACCATCTCGGCGATGTTCGTCGCATGATCGCCGACGCGCTCGAGGTTCTTCGCAACAAATAGCAGATGCGCGGACTGCCCGATGTTCTGCGGATTTTCCATCATGTGTGTAAGCAGCGTTCGAAAGATCGAATCATAAAAGTCATCGACTGCCGAGTCCCGTTCGCAGACACGGATCGCGGCGCCGGCGTCTCTTTCGACGAAGGCATCCAGAACATCGTGCACCATCTCGGTAGCAATTCGGGCCATTTCAGCGAGGAGCGAAATCGGCTCAATCTTGCCGACATTTTCGAGAAGCGGCACACGCTTCGCGATATTCTTGGCATAATCACCGATCCGCTCGACGACGCCCGAAATCTTCAAGGCGGCGACGACGTCCCTGAGATCGCCCGCCATCGGTGCACGAAGCGCTATCAGCTGTACCGCACGGCGCTCGGTCTCGATTTCAAGTACGTCGAGTTTCTTGTCGCCCTCGACGACCTCGGCCGCACCTTCGACGTCGCGCTGCGTCAAGCACCGCATCGCCTCGCCGATTGCATGTTCGGCAAGGCCGCCCATCTGACTGATGAGCGCGCGCAGTCGCTCGATGTCTTCGTCGAACGCCTTAAGCGTATGTCCCGCAACCTGCTGCATTCTCGTGCCTCCGATCAGCCGTAGCGGCCGGTGATATAATCGCGCGTGCGCTGCTCGCGGGGGTTGGTGAAAATCTCGCTCGTGTTGCCGACCTCGATCAGCTCGCCGAGGTGGAAAAAGGCTGTACGCTGCGAAACGCGGGCCGCCTGCTGCATATTGTGCGTCACGATCACGATCGTGAACCGCTCGCGAAGCTCGTGGATCAGTTCCTCGACCTTCGCCGTTGAGATTGGATCCAGCGCCGACGTCGCTTCGTCAAGCAACAGAATCTCCGGACGCGTTGCAATCGTTCGGGCGATGCACAGGCGCTGCTGCTGCCCGCCCGAGAGACCAAGCGCGCTTTGGTTGAGCTTGTCCTTGACCTCGTCCCACAAGGCGGCCTGCCGCAGCGCATCTTCGATCCGGTCGTTGATTTCCGACTTCGACAGTCGCTCATAATAAGAAAGAGCAAAGCCGACATTGCTCCAAATCGAGGATGGAAAGGGTGTCGGCTTCTGGAATACCATTCCAACCAGCCGACGCAGGTCCGCGAGCGGATATTTGCGATCGAGGACATTGCGTCCGTCGATCATGATCTCGCCCGTCGCATACTGGTCGGGATAAAGTTCGTAGATCCGGTTGATCGTTCGCAGCAAGGTGGATTTTCCACAGCCTGACGGACCGATGATTGCTGTCACGCACTTGGCGGGCACGTCCATGTTGACGGCTTTCAAGG
>DASRBJ010000227.1:0-3055 GCA_035653695.1 Sphingomicrobium sp. | reverse complement strand
CGAAGCCCCGGGACGACGATCGAGGATGCGCTCAGCATCTACAAACGACGCGCCGCCGGAGACCTGGTTGCACCGGACGGCAAGATCTCCGTGATCATCGACCGGAAGGACCCGCTTGCCGCGCAGGGCGCATTGACCGTGAGCAGCGCCCAGGAAGCGATCGCCGCCGTCGACAAGATCAAGGCAGCAGGACTGTGGGGCGCGAAGTTCTACACGTCGATGAACCCGGCTTGGATCGCCCCAGCAGCGGCCGAGGCACACCGTTTGGGGCTCCACGTCCACGGGCATGTGCCTGCCGGCATGCGGCCGTTGGACGCGGTTCGCGCAGGCTATGACGAAGTCACGCACATCAACTTCATTATGATGCAGGCGATGCCGCAGGACGTCGTCGACAAGGCCAATACCGCGGCGCGTCTCGAGGGTCCGGCCAAGTACGGCAAAGATGTCGATCTCGACTCCCCGGCTATGAAAGCATTCTACGCGGAGCTTTCAAAGCGCAAGATCATCATCGATCCGACGCTGGTCGTTTGGGAACCGTTGATGACCTCCGACGGCCGCTCGATCTCGCCCGAATATGCGCCATTTGCCGATGTCGCTCCGGCATCGGTCGTGCGCGGGTGGAAGATCAGCGGCTACCCTCTGTTCGGCGGCCTCACCCGCGATGATTTCCGTAAGAGCTTCGACAAGATGGTCGGCCTCGTGACCAAGCTCCATGAGGCTGGCGTCCGCATCGTCGCCGGTACCGATGGCTACGGGCTCGAGCTGGTCCGCGAGCTCGAGCTCTACCAGAAGGCCGGGCTCACCAATGCCGAGGCGCTGCAGACGGCGACGATCGTACCTGCCCGAATGACGGGGATGGACAACCGCACCGGTTCGGTCACGCGCGGCAAGACGGCCGACCTGATCCTCGTGGATGGCGATGTCTCGAAAAATCTCGGCAATCTGCGCCATGTGGATACCGTCTTCCTCGACGGCTATCGCCTCGATGGAGAGAAGCTGCGCGAGGCGAGTGGCCTCAACGGCATGCCGAAGTGAGCTCAGAATTGCGGTGCCCTGAACTGGCCCAATCAAACACAGGAACGATACTGTAGTTCACAATAGCTCGTTGTGCTAAGCTTCTTCGACCATCGGCCGGTACTTTCGGCTGTCGGTGGCTGAGAGCTCGTGCTCCCGCCCATGCGGAGGCACATGAAGCACGCTCTAATCATTGAAGACCAAGCACTCATAGCAATTATGGTCGCTCATGAACTTGCGGAGCTTGGTTACGAAACGGCATCGAGAGCGGCATCGCAGGCCGAGGTATTCGATTGGCTCAAGAGAGATGTCCCGATCTCATCACGGCGGATGATCGCCTGGGGGATGGTTCCGGCATCGGCGCCGTTCGCCATATCTGCCGTGATCAAACCATTCCTGTCGTTTTCATCACGGCCGACCCTCAGCATATCGCGCAGACCGTTCCTCATGCCGTGATACTGGAAAAGCCATTTACGCACGCCGGCTTAGTTCGGGCGATCAACCGTGCGGTGCAAACGGTCTTCGTTGCGTCTCCAAGGGACGGTACGTTGGAACCAAGCGCCCTCTCGCAATAAGCGTGAAGTCGGTTCATTTCTCTGGTGGGCGGTGACGGGCTCGAACCGCCGACCCTCTCGGTGTAAACGAGATGCTCTACCAACTGAGCTAACCGCCCGTGCGCTCGCCACTGCCACGCAAGCATCCGGGCTGCAACCCAGCCGGTTAGCTAAAGGCCTTGGGGCAAGTCACCGCCGCCGGAGAACGGCTCGAGATAAGTATCTAGGCGAGGCGGCTGCCAACCCGAGGTTGCGACAAACCCTCGGTTCAGGAATGCCGTCTTGCCGTAGCTCAATGGTCTCCCGTCAGGACCGTCGACCAACCCGCCGGCCGCGAGGAGGATGGCATGCCCTGCGGCGGTATCCCACTCGCTCGTTGGAGAGGCCCGTGGGTAAATGTCGGCCTTTCCTTCCGCGACGATGCAGAACTTGAGCGAAGACCCGACCGCAATGTAGTCGCACTTGCCGACGGCGGCGTTCAGGTAATCGATTGTTGCCTGGTTGAGATGCGATTTCGACGCGACGGCCGTGACTTCGGACAATCGCGGCCGCGTTCGGATCTCGCGTCGTCCACTCTGATCTTCAAGCCAGGCTCCCACCTCAGCACAGCCCGCGTGGAGACGCCGAGTCGCCGGCGAAAATACGACACCAAGCTTCGGCACATCGCGTTCAATCAGGCCGATGTTCACGGTGTAATCGTCTCCGCCGCGAACGAACTCCTTCGTCCCATCCAGGGGATCGACGAGGAAATAGGTGTCGCCATGAGCCGGGATCCGCCCAGCGGCAACTTCTTCCTCGGCGATGACCGGCACGCCCGGGGCCGCTCGCGCAAGCGCGGCGAGGATAACAAGCTCAGCCGCGCGGTCTGCTTCGGTCACGGGCGAAGAATCTCGCTTCGTTTCGACATCAAAACCGCGATCCACTACCTCGAGGATCGCAGCGCCTGCCTCTCTTGCGGCGTCGGCCAAAGCCTCGAGGAGGCGCAGGTGGTCGTTCATTAACGAGGTGCCATCCGGATACCCCCGTCAAGACGCACCGCGGCTGCATTCATGTAAGAGTTTTCGATGAGGAAGCATGCGAGCCGAGCATATTCCTCCGCCTCGCCGAGACGCTTTGGAAAGGGCACCTGAGCTCCGAGTGCGTCCTGGACATTCGGCGGCATCATCGCGACCATCGGCGTCTTGAAGACACCCGGGAGGATCGTGTTCACGCGAATCCCGTCATTCATGAGGTCACGCGCGATGGGCAAGCCCATGGCGAGTACGCCGCCCTTCGACGCCGAATAAGCCGCTTGACCGATCTGCCCGTCCTCGGCTGCGACAGACGCGGTATTGATGATCACGCCCCTTTCCCCGTCCGGTCCCACGGGATCGAGATCAACCATCCCGAACGCGCAATTCGCGATGCACCGAAACGTCCCGATAAGGTTGATTTGGATGGCAAGTTCGAATTGCTGCACCGGATAGAATCGCGCTGCCTTGGTCTCC
>DASRBJ010000226.1:0-6721 GCA_035653695.1 Sphingomicrobium sp. | reverse complement strand
GTGCCGCGAGTAGGTCACTCAGCTCTTCCATTTCACCCTTTGCGTAATTCCCAAGGACATGGGGCGTAACGAGGTCCTTTCTGCCGGGACCAGGGTGGCCAATGCCGATCCTTACTCGGCGAAAATCCGGGCCGAGCGCCGCATCGATTGATCGTAGTCCATTGTGACCGGCGGTGCCGCCGCCGATTTTCACCTTTACCTTGAAGGGCGCGAGGTCGAGTTCGTCGTGGAAGACAGTCAGCTGTTCAAGTCCAAGCCTGTAGAAGCCAAGTGCCTGCTGAACCGCGTCGCCACTGTCGTTCATGAAAGTCTGCGGCTTGAGGAGGAGGATCCGATGCGGCCCGATCCGTCCTTCGGAAACGAGGCTCCGGAACTTCTTCGACCAGGACGAAAAGCCATGGACCTCGGCAATGATGTCGACGGCCATGAAACCCACGTTGTGGCGGTGGAGTGCGTATCGCGCGCCGGGATTGCCGAGACCGACCCAGATTTCCATGCGTTCCTCCTAGTGCCGCACGGACAAAAAGAAACCGCCCGCCTGGGGAAGGCGAGCGGCTCCATTGCGTCGCGAAAGGCGCGGTTCTCGCGCTAGCCCTGCGCGTCCTCGTCCGCTTCGCTGGCTTCGCCCCCGGCGACGGTCGGCACTTCCCCAGCGGGCGCCGCCTCCTCCTCTTCCGACTTCATTGCCGATGGAGCAACGATGGTCGCGATCGTGAAGTCTTCGTCCTTGTTGGCCGGCAGCACGCCGTCCGGCAGCTTGAGCTGCGTGATGTGGATCGAATCGCCGATCTCGAGACCTTCGAGGGAGACATGGATCTCGTCGGGAATGCTTGCCGCATCACAAACGATCTCGAGCTCGTGCTGGACCACATTCAGCACGCCGCCACGCTTCAATCCTGGCGCCAGCTCTTCCTTGTCGAAGCGCACCGGAACGGCGACATGCACCTGCGTGTGCTCGGAAATACGAAGGAAATCGACATGGATCGGACGGCTTGTGACGGGGTGAAAATCCACCGCCTTCGGCAGCGTTCGCGTTGCCTTTCCGGCGACATCGATCATCACGACCGAGTTCATGAAATGGCCGCTCGAAAGCATCTTGGAAAGAAGCTTCTCCTCGACATGAATCGAGAAAGGCTCCGTCTTTTCGCCGTAGACCACGGCTGGGACCCGGCCTTCGCGCCGCAGTGCACGGGAGGCTCCCTTGCCAGCCCGGTCGCGCGCCTCGGCGGGCAGCGTTAGCTGTTCGCTCATTTGGTTATGCTCCGTTTAAGTGACCCGCCACGCCTCCAGGGATGACCATGGCAGGAGAGCGCCCACTAGTGCCAAGCGCCCCGAAAAGCAAGTTAGAGGAGCTTAGTTGACCCGCGCTGACGGAATGCCGCGTTCGGCAAGGCGCACGAGCAGGCTGTCCGGTCCCGCAAGGTGGCCCGCTCCAACCGCCACGAAGACCGTGCCTGGCGTCTGCATTCGCGCCCTTACCCAATCGGCCCATCGCGCGTTCCGCTCGGTGAACATCATCTGATAGGTCTTGGGCGAAGCGGCCTTGAGCTCGCTCAGCATCTTTACAAAGACGCTCTGGTCACCGCGCTTCCAGGCAGACTGCAGGTCGGCCATCGCTTTCGACAAGCTCTCAATCTGTGTCGTTGTCTCGATCCGCGATGGCGCGGCAATATCTCGCGGTGGACTGGAGCTTGGCGGTATTTGATTGAACATGTTTATCTGGAGCTGGAGCGTTTCGAGCCCCTCCACTTGCTTTCCTTCGCATTCGGCAACGTGACGCAGGACCATGTCGGCGCCATTGTCGACCTGCATGCCCTGCGCGCGCCCAGCATTGATCGCCATTCTCGTCGTTGCGAGAAACGAGGCAGACGGGGTGATCGGCAGTGGAGTGAGAACAGCCGCGGGGCGCGGTGCATTCGTCGGTTGTTCCGGAATGACGGTTTCCAGGACCAGTTCGCCCGAATCTTCAAACGCGGCGCGGATCTTGCGTCCAAACCACTGCGATTTCCCGTCGAGCGCGTGGAATGTCCCGAAGATATAGATCGTCGTTTGAGCATTTCGCACGACAAAGAGGGCAGGTTCCGCTGTCGAAGTTGACGATGGCGGCGGGACCGGCGTCGCGGATGCAAGCGCTGCAGCGATCAGAAGATTTACCATCCATGCACCTCCGCGAGGCGGCGCTTGCAGGATCGACGCGCTACACCGGGCAGACCATCACGCCCGCCACGCGTTTGCACATCGGACCCCCCAGCCCGATAACCCCGCTAAGGATGGTCATAAACAGCTTAAGAAAAGTCTAGCGCAAATGCGTGAAAGGTGAACATTTATCGGTGGATAGCTTCACTATTGAAGGCGCCGGACGTTATAGCCATCGGATCTTAGTTTCTCGACGACGGAATCCTTTCCGGCGAGATGGCCGGCGCCGACGGCAACGAGGATCGTTCCAGGCTGGCCCATTCGTTGTTCGATCCACTTGGCCCAGTTCGCGTTGCGTTGCTGAAGGAGTAGCTTCCGGATCTCGGACGATTGCGAGAGTTCGCGGTTGAACGTGAGCGCGATGCCCTTGACGTCGCCCTTCGACCATGAAGCAAGCATTCCGCTGAACTCCTTGTCGGTGCTTCCTTGAGGCTCGAGCGCACCCTCAAGAAGCTCCCGTTGCGCCTTCTCGGACATTCGGTCGAAATAGCTGAATTGCTCGACGTTGGTTTCGAGTTCGCCAATCGGCTTGTGTGCGGCAAGGAACTGCTGCCTCAGAATCTCTTCGGGACCGTCTTTACCTTTAAGTCCCATGTCCTTGAACTGTACGGACAGCAAGGTGATCGCTGCGAGCCAGGTCTTCATCTGGTCGAACGCTTTTTCCGGCGCGCCGCTCTTGGCAATGGCAGCGCGTAGCTTTGCGACCTTCGAGGGTGGAACGCGCTGCGCGATCGGCGGCAGCCCCTGCTTGAACCCGAGCGATGCTTCCGCCGCGACAATTTCCTGCGGATGCTGCTGATCGACGATTGTCTCGACCACCAGCTGTTGTGCCGCATCGACGGCGCGGTTGAACGAAGCCGTCCGCCACTTCAAATTTTCCGGAAGCAAGTGAATTGTCCCGAAGAGATAGATGGTAGAATCCGGATCAGACACTTCCCAGAGCGCTGGCCGTGCTATTTCAGGTGCACGCGCTGATGCCGCGCTGCTGACAGCGAGGATTGAGAGTGAAACGGCCGCACTGATGCGCCGGAACAATTTATTGAGCATTCTTTCACAGCCTCCGGCCTCCGGTTCGCATGCGCGGCTACCGGCTGCAAGCTGAACCCCGTCTTGCCCCTGTGCGATGCATCCGCCAAAGCGCGCCGAAGCAACTTATGCGGGACGTTTTGTTTTGAGCCTGAGCTTCCAGGACCTTATCCTTACGCTGCACCATTATTGGAGCAGGCAGGGCTGCGTCATTCTTCAGCCTTACGACATGCAGGTTGGAGCCGGCACATTCCACCCTGCGACGGTCCTTCGCGCGCTTGGGCCGGATTCCTGGCGGGCGGCTTATGTCCAACCGTGTCGCCGACCGACCGATGGCCGATACGGCGAGAATCCCAATCGGCTGGGCCATTATTATCAGTACCAAGTGGTTCTGAAACCAAGCCCGGACAGCCTTCAGGAACTCTATCTTGGAAGCCTTGAAGAAATTGGCATCGATCCGCTGAAACACGACATCCGCTTTGTGGAAGACGATTGGGAAAGTCCGACACTGGGCGCGTGGGGCCTTGGTTGGGAGGTCTGGTGCGATGGCATGGAAGTTACTCAGTTCACCTACTTCCAGCAGGTGGGCGGCTTCGAATGCCGACCGGTCACGGGCGAGCTCACCTACGGCCTCGAACGGCTCGCAATGTACATCCAGGGCGTTGAAAATGTGTTCGACCTGCGTTTCAACGATGTTGGAGTGACCTATCGCGACATATTTCTCGAAAATGAGCGCGAAGGGTCCGAATATAATTTCGAGGTCGCGAATACCGACCGATTGTTCGAAGCTTTTCGTGATGCCGTCGCCGAATGCGAACTGTGCATTGAACGCAGGCTTCCGATCCCGGCTTATGAGCAGGCGATCGCGGCGAGCCATGTCTTCAACATGCTTCAGGCGAGGGGTGTCATCAGTGTCACCGAGCGGCAGGCCTATATCGGTCGAGTGCGCGACCTAGCCAAGGCTGCGTGCGGAGCGTGGCTGGAGCGCGCGGCCTGATGGCCGATTTTCTGCTCGAGCTCCTCTCGGAAGAAATTCCCGCGCGCATGCAGTCGAAGGCGCGCAATGATCTCGCGCGCATCGTTGCCGAATGCACCGCTGAAGCCGGACTTCAAACCGGTGTGATCGACGCGTTCTCGACGCCACGGCGGCTCGTTCTCATTGTCCGCGATGTCGCAGCAGCAAGCGAAGGCAGCCGCGAGGAGCTGAAAGGGCCGCGGACGTCAGCACCAGCATCGGCAGTCGAGGGCTTTCTTCGCAAGACTGGCCTCCAGCGGGAGCAGCTTGAAGACCGCGATGGTGTCTATTTTGCCGTGGTCGAGCGGACGGGGCGCGACGCCCGCGACATTCTCGCCGACACGATCACGCGGATCGTGACGAATTTCCCCTGGTCCAAGTCCATGCGTTGGGGCGTCGGCTCGCTTCGATGGGTTCGTCCATTGCACGGCATCGTTGCAATGCTTGGCGAAGATCTCGTTCCAGTCGAGATCGAAGGCATTTCTTCGGGCGCCGCAACGGTCGGACACCGATTTCATCATCCGGGTCCGATCACCATTGGCAGTGCTGCGGATTATCTTGAAAAGCTCAGAGCCTGCCACGTCATCGTCGACCAGGAAGAGCGCGAGCAGTTGATCAGGCAGGGGTCAAGCGCGCTTGCTGCCGCAGCCGGTCTGACACTTCTCGACGACGAAGCGCTGGTCGTGGAAAACGCGGGACTGACCGAATGGCCGGTCCCAATTCTCGGTACGTTCGACCCTGAATTCCTCGACGTTCCTCGCGAAGTGATCGTTCTCACCATGCGGACGAACCAGAAATATTTCGCCTGCACGAATGACGAGGGGCTGCTTGCGCCTTCATTCGTCAGCATCGCCAATGTCGCTGCCCAAGACGGCGGCGAGGCAATCGCTCACGGGAATTCGCGCGTTCTTGCAGCGCGCCTTTCCGACGCGCGTTTCTTCTGGGAGCAGGACGTCAAGATTCCGCTTGAAGAAGCGGCGAAGAAGCTCAGTCAGATCATATTCCATGAGAAGCTCGGAACGATTGCCGACAAGGTTGAACGGGTTGCAAAGCTCGCAAGGTTTCTCGTCCAGCGCGGGATCATCGAGGCCGATATCGATGAGGTCGAGCGTGCCGCACGGCTCGCAAAGGCCGATCTCGTCACGGGCATGGTCGGCGAATTTCCCGAACTGCAAGGTATTATCGGCGGCTATATCGCAGCCGCCCAAGGAGAACCGCGGGCCATCGCCGATGCCATTCGCGAGCAGTACAAACCGGCAGGTCAGGGTGATGAGGTACCAACAGCACCGGTCAGCATCGCAATCGCCTTGGCCGACAAGCTCGACACGCTTGTCGGCTTCTTCCAGGTTGGCGAAAAGCCCACCGGGTCCAAGGACCCATTCGCTCTTCGCCGCGCAGCACTCGGTATTCTGCAAATCATTATTGCCAATGAGCTACGCGTCTCGATGCGCGAACTCATCACTGCAGCCGCACATCCGCGCGGCGCCGATGCTGGCCGTGAGATCGCCGGGTTCTTGATTGAACGGTTGAAAGTTCAGCAGCGCGATTCCGGAATCCGCCACGACATGATCGATGCCGTCGTTGCCGTCGAGAAGGACGGCGACAATGTGCGGATGGTGCGCCGCGTCGAAGCCTTGCAGAAGTTCATCGACACCGAGGATGGCGGCAATCTGCTCACGGCCTACAAGCGTGCCGCGAACATACTCAAGAAAGAGAAATGGACGGGCCCAGCCGTCATGAGTTCCCGGGCAGAGCAGGGGATTCCGCAGACTGGAGAGGAGGACCCGCTTGTACTTGTCGAAGAGCCCGGGTTGAAAGAGGCCGTCGCAGAGATGGCATCGGGGCAGGCCGGCGCCGACTTGCCGGCTGAAAAGGCGCTGATCACGGCACTCGACCATGCCGAACCGCTCGCTTCAGCGGCTGTCGACGCCGAGGACTTCACTGCCGCTATGGCGGCGCTTGCTTCGCTTCGCGGACCGATTGACACGTTCTTCGATGAGGTGACCGTCAACGACACCGACGCTCAGAAGAGAGAGCGTCGTTTGAACCTGCTCTTGCGTTTCCGGGATGCCGTGAACCGCGTTGCGGATTTCAGCAGGATCGAAGCCTAGTTTAGAAGCACACGACCGTGCTTGAGCCGACCTCAAGGGGCTCGGTCGTCCGATGGGCTCCTTGCCGCTGCCGCGCGCAGCGAATCGCGTTCGCGCCACTCTTTTTCTTTTTCGTCCCATTCCTTTGCGCGTCGATCGCGTTCAGCCTCGATCTCTTTACGACGGCTGACTTCGCTATTGTATCGCTCGCGCCACTTGCGCCGGCCGCCTGCGGTGAGGAAGATCCCAATCAGCAGACCAAGCACGAACACCAGTGCGCATATCGCCCACAGATTTGGGTCGGTAGTAATGTTCATCTCGGTTCCCCAACGGCAATGGAACTGCGGCGACTACGCCTGAGCGAGCCGCCGCGTTCCCGATGTTCTAGCTGTGG
>DASRBJ010000225.1:0-2043 GCA_035653695.1 Sphingomicrobium sp. | reverse complement strand
GTGGGCCGGGGATGATGTGGGAAGCAGCCCGTGATTTCGTGGTCTCCAAGGGCAATCGCGTCCTCATGGGCCACAGCCTGCAACAGCTTTCGTTCGACGCCAAGGCCGGCGAGTGGCGTGTCAGTGCGCGAACGACGGGCGGTGAAAGCCTGTTGATCAATGCCGCGCACGTGATCTCCTCCGCGCCGATCGCGGAACTCTTGAGCAGGATCTATCCCCTGCCCGCCTCGACCATGCGCGCGTTCGATCTTCGCTATCGCGATTTTCTGACCGTCGCGCTGATGATCCGCTCGGAAGACACGTTCCCAGACAATTGGATCTACATTCATGATCCCAAAGTGAAAGTTGGGCGCATTCAGAATTTCCGCAGCTGGTCGCCCGAAATGGTCCCCGATCCCGAGCTTGCCTGCGTTGGGCTTGAGTATTTTTGCTTCGAAGGCGACGGGTTGTGGAATTCCAGCGATTCTGAACTCGTGGAGCTCGCCACCAAGGAAATGCACGCCCTTGGTCTTTGCGATCCCGCCGACGTCGAGGGCGGTGTCGTTGTTCGACAGGAGAAGGCGTACCCGGTTTACGACGATTCCTACCGCGACAATGTCGCGGCAATTCGCGAAGATCTCGAGGCTAACTTCCCGACGCTACATCTCGTGGGCCGTAACGGCATGCACCGCTACAACAACCAGGACCATGCGATGATGACGGCGATGCTGACCGTTCGCAACATCCAGGCTGGTCATCGCGCCTACGACATCTGGGAAGTGAATGAGGACGCGGAATATCACGAGGCCGGCGAAGAGGGTGCAAAGGCGGCGCTGAGCTCCGAACGCCTCGTGCCTCGGCAGCTAAAGGCAGCGTGAGAAAGCGCATGCTCGAACCTGTCTACGCCCGCTATGTCGCGGCAAGCGCTGCTTCGCTTGGCGTCGACTTCGGCTTGTTCATGCTACTGCTCTCGCTAGGCATGCCCTCAGCAGCGGCGGCGGCTGGTGGGTATGTTGCGGGCATTGCATGCCACTGGCTTCTCTCGAGCCGTGCCGTCTTCGTCGGACGGGTCGCCGATGCCGGCGCGGGTCGCCAGCGGCAGCAGGCGATGTTCCTCGGCTCCGCGCTCGTGGGGCTTGCCATCACTTCGGCAATAGTCGGCGCTGGAACCCACTTCGGTCTCGATCCGCGGCTCGCGAAACTCGCCGCGATCCTCACGAGCTTCCAGGTGACTTACCTCCTTCGCCAGAAACTAGTGTTCTCATGACCGCTGCTTCCACCATCGCGGGCGAACGCTCTGGCTTTTTCGCTCCAATCGCCATTTGGTTGATCGCATGTGCGTTCATGTGCCTCGCGACTGCGCACGCAATTGCCAACGGGTCGTTCCCGGATCCGGACGACGTCATGCGTCTCCTCGAGGTCCGCGACTGGATCGGTGGCCAGAGCTGGTTCGATGTCACCCAATATCGGCTCAATGGTCCTGCCGGCGTTCCGATGCACTGGTCGCGGCTGGTCGATGTACCGATTGCGGCGGTCATGCTTCTCGCCCGGCCCTTTGTTGGAGGGGACCGCGCCGAAACGATCGCCATCGTCGTCGTCCCACTTGTTACGCTCGGGATCGCGATGTTCCTCGTGCATCGCATTGCTCTTAAGCTGATGACGAGCCGAGCGGCCCTTGCAGCGGTTGCTGCGACGCCATTTTCACTCGGCGCAATGAAGCAGATGCGGCCAATGCGCATCGACCATCACGGCTGGCAGATCGTGCTGTCGCTCGTTGGCCTGATCGCCTGCTTCGACCAGCGCCCGCGCCGTTCGGGTCTGGTCGCGGGAACAGCGATGGCGTTATGGCTCAACATCTCCCTTGAAGGTCTGCCGTTCGCTGTCGCCGTGGGCACCATTTTTGCATTCGAATGGCTTCGCAAAGGCACCGTTCAGAGACTCGAGACGTTTGTCGCCGCTCTCGCCGTTTCGAGCATCCTTATCTTTGCTGGAACGCACTTGCCGTCGAGCTGGACGACCCAAAAACATGATGTGGTTACGCTCGCCTATCTTGCGGGCTTTGCA
>DASRBJ010000224.1:0-3942 GCA_035653695.1 Sphingomicrobium sp. | reverse complement strand
TGTGACGCAGGAATGGCCTCTGGTTCTTGGGATCGATGCGGTTGCCTTGTCACTCATCGTTGCTGGAAAAGGATTTCGCGCCGACGGCGGCGGGGTTCAGCTGGTTGATCCGGCCATTCTGCAACGTACGATTGACCGCGTTCACGGGGTCGAAATGCGAACGGTCGAGCGCGGCCATCCCTTGTTTGGCCCAGCATGCGACCTGATACGCGCCGAGGCATTGGTGCGCATCGATTGTGAGCCTCCCTTGCCATGCGGGCTGCTTGCGCTTGGACAGCGCGCCGAGCTCAGTCTCGATGCTCGCCACGGATCGGAGCTGTTGATGTTCCTTGGACGAAGCCTTGCGGCTATGATCCGTAAGTGGCTGACGATCCCGCACTCTTAGTCGATGATCCTGCTCACGCGTTTGTAGCGCGCTGGCACGAGCATCTTCGCTACGATCGGCGCAGTTCACCGCACACGGTCAGAGCCTATGCCGCGACTGCCAACCGGCTGATCGCGTTCCTTGGCCGCTACCTGGGTGAGTCCGTGAGCGCCGCTACACTCAACAATCTCGGGCAGGCTGATCTCAGAGCCTTTCTTGCCGACCGTCGCCAAAGAGGCCTTGGTCCTTCTTCAGCTGCGCGTGAGCTCTCCGGCGTGCGGGCATTCCTGCGATATGTGGCGGATCAGCAAGGGCGAACCGCCGCCTTGCCGCGAACCCGAGCCCCAAAGCGACCGCGAACACTTCCGCGCCCCGCGGCACCCGAGGAAGCCTTCGAACTTGCAGAGAATGCTGCTGAAGGAGCAAGCGCGCCCTGGATTGGAGCGCGCGATCTTGCGATCCTGTTGCTGCTTTATGGTGCGGGGCTTCGCGTTGCCGAAGCGATGTCGCTGAGCGCCGATCTCCTGCCGCTCGGCTCGAGCATACGTGTGACTGGAAAACGAGCGAAGACCCGGATCGTACCCGTGGTTGCGGCCGTTCGCGAGGCGATCAACGACTATGTTCGGCAGTGCCCCTATTCATTGCAGGGTTCGGTGCCGCTGTTCGTTGGCGCGCGCGGCGGCCCGCTAAATGCCGACCTCGTACGCCGTTCTGTCGCCGCTGCCCGGAAGCGATTGGGACTTCCGGATTCGCTTACTCCACACGCGCTCCGCCACAGCTTTGCAACGCATCTGCTGGCGCGCGGCGCAGACCTGAGATCGCTTCAGGAACTCTTGGGGCATGCCAGCCTTTCATCCACCCAGATCTATACGGCCGTTGACGCGGCGCGATTACTGGACGTCTATCGCAATGCGCATCCCCGCGCCTGAGCTGTCGTTCGACGTGGACGGCCCAAGAAACCGTGGTCGTTGCTGATCGGATTTTGCCTTTCGGCAGCGTGTCGATCAACGGCCGCTAACCGTTACGGCGTCGCTCAACCGCATCCCAGAAGAGCGCAGCGGTGTCCGTCCCATTGAATTTGTCGATAGCCACAAGCCCCGTCGGCGATGTGACATTGATCTCCGTCAACCAGCGGCCGCCGATCACATCGATCCCGACGAAAATCAGTCCGCGGCGCTTCAGCTCTGGTGCGAGGGCGGCGCAAATGGCCTCTTCACCCGGCGTGAGCTCAGTCTTGGCGGCCGTCCCTCCAACCGCGAGATTCGAGCGTATTTCGCCTTCGCTCGGCACGCGATTGACGGCGCCCGCGACTTCGCCGTCGATGAGCACGATCCTCTTGTCCCCTTGGACGATTTCAGGAATGAACGCCTGGAGGACATGCGGCTCGCGATACGTGCGGTTGAACAATTCGAGAAGCGAAGCGAGATTCTGCCCGTCGGCACCGACCCTGAAAACTGATCCCCCGGCGAAGCCGTGAAGTGGCTTGATGACGATCTCGCGATGCTCGGCAAGAAACTTGCGCGCCGCACCGAGGGATCGGGTGATCATCGTCGCTGGCATGAAGCGAGCAAAGTCGAGAACCCACAGCTTCTCGGGCGCATTGCGCACTTGCGCCGGATCGTTGACGACAAGGGTCTCTTGCTGGATCCGTTCGAGCAAATGAGTGGCGGTGATGTAGCCAAGATCGAATGGTGGATCCTGCCTCATCAGCACGACGTCAACGTCGGTTCCAAGATCGAGAATCGCGAATTTTCCAAGATCGAAGTGATTACCGGGCGTCGGTTGCACCTTGACTTGGTGGGCTCCCGCAAAAACACGCGCGCGGTCGTAGGTGAGATCTTCGGCTAGATAGTGGAAAAGCCGGTGCCCGCGCTCTTGCGCCTTGAGCATCAACGCGAACGTAGAGTCTCCGCCGATGTTGATCTTGTCGAGCGGGTCCATCTGTACGGCAATGCGAAGGCTCATGGGCAGCACGCTCTAGCCGACGATGACCGGCGCGCCCAGATGCTTTGGACCGGCGTGTGCTGGTTTGCCGGTGCGACCTAGACGCCACGGGCCGAGCTACGGAAGGCGGCATCGGCTTCTGCGAGCATCCGTTCTTCTTCGCCCTCGTAGCGTGCGGAAAAATGAAACGGCTCATATCGGCGGACGTTTGCTGCGCGTGCTATCTCACCGCTTGCCTTCGTGGTTAAATGCGCCCGATCGCGTGCGTGACCTTCATCCTTCCCGGCAAATCGGGATTCGAGGAAGAAGAGATCCGCACCCCAAGCAAGTTTCACGATTGCGGCTCGGTTAGACGGCGTGTCCGCAACATCCGTCACATAGGCAATCTTCTGTCCGCGGCTGATGGTCACGAGATCGCGCAATGCGGAAAGAGGCCGCACATCGTCATCCGCTATGCGTATCCCTTTGTGGTCGGATTGCCCTTCAAGCACGGCGCTCTTCAGAGTGCGGAGCCAAGCGCCTGTCGTGAGACCTCTCTCCAGAAGACGGTTTTTCCAAACATTCGCATGCGCGGGTTCGCAAAGAGCGAACCCAAGACAGGGACCATGATGTTCAAGGAATGCGACGTCGAGACTGGTGTCACCAATGCGGTCCCAGCAACCAGGAATGTCGATACATTCTCGAACGAAGCCACGCTTTAAGCGAAATCGCGCGGCTCGTTGCGGTCCATCAGGGCCATATTCGATGACCTCGAACAGCAGATCATTGGCGTACCCGTCGACGAGGTCCCATTCATAAGCGCGAAGCTTATGCTCAAGACGTTCGCCGCTGCGCGGCGGTGCAATCACTCGGATCGTCTTCGAGCGTCCGACGTTGGCTCGGAGAAGCGCGTCAAAGCCGATGAAATGATCCATGTGCAGGTGGGTGAGAAGGACGTGATCAATTCGCAGCAGATCGCGCGTGCTCAAGGCAGACAGGTCGCCAGCGTCAAACAGGAGCGCTTCACGTCGGTGAAGTGTCTCGACGAAAACAGTCGGATCGCCAAATCGACCGTTTATCAACCGAGCGTGGAGCAGCGGGCGCATCGAGCGGATGAACGCGCAGTTTCGCTGACGTTTTCCACGAGCCGTTCAAAGAAGCGCTGGATGTGCCTCCTGCCTCCGTGAGTCTGCCTCGCCCGAGCGAACAGCGAATGGGCCGGAAAAGCCTCCTGAGATTCTCCCGTGGCTTGATGCGAAGGCGGATTGTGATCCGCGCATCGACGATTGAGTGGCCGCATGCGCTCGAGGTGTCTAGAGCAGGATCATGACTGAACCAGCTTCGCTCGTCGTTCCCGACCAAGGCCAAAAGGCTCGCCTCATCCACTTGGTTGACAAGGAAAGCTTCGAGCCCTGGTTGAGGAGATGCCCTGCCGAGGATCGTGCCTTCATCGAGGCTCAGCGCTTCGACGGTAAGTGCCCGTACGCTTTCCTGCTTCTCCCGCGCGGCGCGGATTTTGAAGTCGTTACTTGCGTCAGTGCTGTCGACAAGCTCTCGCCCTGGTGCCTCGCCAAGCTCGCAGAAAGTCTCCCGGAGGGCACCTACAAGCTTGCGCGCGGCGACGCGGGCATTGCCGCCCTTGGGTGGATCCTGGG
>DASRBJ010000223.1:0-12432 GCA_035653695.1 Sphingomicrobium sp. | reverse complement strand
TGCCGAGCATTTGTTCTGTCGTCATTGCGGCGTGAAGAGCTTCTACCAGCCGCGGTCGCACCCCGACGCGTGGAGCGTCAATGCAAATTGCCTCGATGATCCGGTCGTGCTTCGAGTCGAAAAGTTCGATGGGAGGAACTGGGAAGCAGCGAAGGCCAAGCTCGACGCGCCGCAGTAGCGTCGTTACGGCGCAACCATGCACCGCCCGCTGCGCCTGACGATCGATCGATCCGCAATTCAGTCGAACTGGCGCTGGTTAGCGGACCGGGCGGGAGTCCCTGCCGGAGCAGCGGTCAAGGCGGACGCTTACGGCCTTGGCGCGCGCGAGGTCACCAAAGCATTGATCGAAACCGGGTGTCGTGATTTCTTCGTCTCCAGCTGGCCCGAAGCAAAGGCTCTTGGCGATTTAGCAACGCATTCGAGCGTCGTCGTTCTGCACGGTCTCGGGCGCGATGACATCGAGGCCTTGCGCTCCGTCACGGCTCGCCCGTGTCTTAACAGCATCGAACAGGTCGCACGCTGGAAGGAGATAAACCCGCCGGGGCTGTGCGACGTCATGATCGACACCGGAATGAATAGGCTCGGTCTCCGACCGACCGAAATTGGGGTACTGGACGGCGTCGCGGTCGACACTCTCCACAGCCATCTCGCCTGCGCCGACGAGGATAGCCCATTGAATGAAATGCAGCTTGAACGCTTTCGCGCGGTTGCCTCGGTCGTTAAAGCGAAGCGATACGCAATCGCCAATTCAGCCGGTGTTTGCCTCGGAAGGAGCTACAGCTTCGATCTCGTCCGGCCGGGGCTGTCGCTCTATGGCGGTGTTCCTCGCGTGGAGGCGCACGGAAACATACGCCAAGTCGTGCGCGTGGAGGCACAAATCGTCCAGCGAAGAACGATTCCGGCGGGTGAAAGCTGCGGCTATGGCGCAACCTTCGTTGCCGATCGTTCGACCGAAGCTGCAATTCTCAACATTGGATATGCCGATGGTTACCTGCGTGGCTTTTCGTCGCGCGGATCGGCATTTTCGGGCGAGTTCGCGCTTCCTGTCCTTGGCCGCGTTTCGATGGACTTGGTCGCGATTGGAGTCGACGCGACGCCAGAGCTCAGGGAAGGCGACTGGATCGAGATCGACTTTGACCTTGCTTCAGCTTCGAGTCAGTCCGGCCTTTCCCAGTACGAGCTTTTGACGACGCTTGGGTCGCGTTTCGAGCGACGCTGGGTTTGACTCGCGCGTCCGGAGCGACGGTCTTCGGACGATAGCGGCACAGATCCGAAACGGGGCAGCGCCAGCACTCGGGAAGACGCGCCTTGCAAATGTAACGACCGTGCAGGATCAACCAGTGATGGGCATCGCGGCGGAACGGCTGCGGCACGATCTTCTCGAGCTTCGCTTCGACCTCGTCGGGGCTTTTCCCAGGAGCGAGCCCGGTCCGGTTACACACCCGAAAAACGTGCGTGTCGACGGCAAAGGTTTCTTCGCCAAAAGCGGTATTGAGGACAACGTTTGCCGTTTTCCGGCCGACACCTGGGAGTGATTGGAGGTCCTCGCGATTGCTCGGGACCGTGCTGTCATAGTCATCAATCAGGACCTGGCTAAGCAGGATGACGTTCTTGGCCTTCGTGTTGAAGAGACCGATGGTCTTGATGGCATCGCGAAATGCTTCCTCGCCGAGTTCGACCATCTCCTCCGGCGTCCTGATCCGCGCGAAAAGCGGCTTCGTCGCAATGTTCACACTTGCGTCGGTTGCCTGTGCTGACAAGACGACGGCAACCAACAAGGTATAGGGATTCGTGTAATCAAGTTCGGTCGTGGGGGAGGGGTTCGCCTCCGCCAGTCTCCTGAAGAACTCGAATATTTCCTCGCGCTTCATCTAGAGCTTGGCCATGGCCGCGCCGAGGCGCTCGAGGGCTGCTTCGAAATCCTGCTTCGGAAGACCAAAGCCGATGCGAAAGTGCTCAGGGAACTCGAACCATCGTCCGGGCACCACGGACGCATCATATTGCTGGCGCAGCAAATCATCGAGCCGCTGGGTGTCACCACCATGCCACCGCGGAAAGGCCGTGATCCCGTGCCTTGCCGGTGCGCAATCGATGCCGGACGTCGCTGAGACGAATTGATTGAACACCGAGCGATTGTATTCGAGGACTGATGGGTTATCGCCGATCACTTCGTCGAGGTGATCGAAGGCGATACATCCGAGCCGCTCTGCCTGATGCGCCTGGTTCACGCCGAACAGGTCGTTTAGCCGCCACATTCTTTCGACAAGCTTCGGTTCCGCAAGGACCCAGCCGCAGCGCAAGCCGCTAAGTCCATATACTTTCGTCAGGCTATTCGTTGCGAGGAACGTTGGTCCGAGGTGAACGGCGCTGCGTGGTCGTGCAGCGCCGGACGCCGAATCGAGGTAAACCTCGTCGACGAGCACGCGCGCGCCAACGCGGTCGGCAAGTTCACCGATCTGCCTCAGTTCGTCCTCGGCCGCGAGAACACTGCTTGGATTGTGGAGGTTGGTGATGATGATCAAGCGCGTGTCCACCGTGAGTGCTTGCTCAACTGCGGCGGGATCGAGCCGGAATGCATCCGACGCCTTGCGGTCAAACCTCCTAATTGATGCGCCGAGGAAACTCGCGGCATCGAGGAGCAGCTCGTAGGTCGGCTTCTCGACGAGGACTTCGTCGCCCGGCGCGATCAGAGTCGCCATCGCAAGGAAGTTCGCCATGGACGTCCCGTCGGCGGTGACCACCTGATCGGCCAAGACTCCATAACGGTCCGCAATCCGTTCGCGCAGTGGCGCAAAGCGCGGATGGCTCGCACCGTCCAGTTCGAGGTCGGCGATCGTGATCGGCAACGAATCCATGCGAAAATGGGGTACTTCGCTTGTCGTTAGCGCATAGCGCACAGGCGGTTTGAACTTCGCCCAATGCATATAATCGGATTGCGTCGACCTCATTCGTTCGCCTTGCTGTTCTTTCGCTGCCAATAGAGGCATGCGGGAATGCCTGCAGCAAGGATCGCGTAGCCGATGAGGCTGTTGAGTGGATTGTTCAATATTGTTGCGATGACAACCGCCCAGCAGGCGATGACGAAAAATGCCGTCGTGACCGGATGACCCGGCACCTTGAATGCAACTTCGTCGGCGAAGCTTCGGCGGCGGAAGACGAAAAGTGCGGCGCCAGTGAGGCCGAAAAACAAGAAGTCGACGGAAACGACGTAGCTTAGGATTTGGCCAAATGTACCCGACAGCGCGATGACGGCCGCCGCCGTGCCCTGCAGGACAATGGCGGCGACGGGTACTCGGGTTCGCTCGCTGACCTCCGCGACGCGCCTGAAGAACAATCCGCCCTCGGCCATCGCGAAATAGACACGTGGTGCTGTCAGCATTCCTTGGCTGAGAAAGCCGAGCGTCGACACGGTCACGCAGATGCCGATAAAGGTCGCGCCTCTTGGCCCAATGCCCGCACGCATGACGTCGGTTGCCGGCGTTTTCGAAGAACCGAGAGCGGCAGGTCCAAGACCATGTACACACACGGCGGCGACCGCCGTGTAGAGCAGGATTACACCGAGCACGCCAAGGAGCAGTCCGAGCGCAAGATCCCGTTGCGGGTTTCTCATTTCCCCAGCGACGAAACTGGCCGTTTGCCACCCGCCGTATGAGAACATCACCGGCGTCATGGCGGCGCCAATCGCGCCAATTGACGATGCCGCGAGCGGTAGGCGGTGCGCGGTCGAGCGTAGATCAGGCGATGCCGGGACCAGGAGGCAACCAACCAGCACAAGCGCAAGGATTCCCATGATCTTCAGCACCATGAGACTGCTTTGGACATTGCTGCCCGAGCGCACTCCAATGCAGTTTATGAGAGTTAAAGCTGCAAGTGTTGGAACCGCGACAAGGCTGTCCGGAGCGTTGAACCGGACGAGTTCACCGACATAGCGAGCGAAGGTGATTGCAACCGCCGCCATTCCGCCGGACTGAATGACGAGGAGGAGTGCCCATCCGTAGAGAAACGCCGGCATCTGTCCATAGGCATCTCTTAGATAGGCATATTGGCCGCCGACTTCCGGACGCCGTGCCGAAAGTTCAGCATAGACGAAGGCTGCGGCAAGCGCGATGAGGCCGCCCAGAACCCAAACACCGACGATAAGAAGAGGTGCTTGGACGTGGCGCGCAACTTCGGCCGGTGTGACGAAGATCCCCGAACCAATGATCCCGCCCATGACGAGCATGGTTGCGTCGAACGGACCAAGCCGTCGTGCGAGGCGGGAATCTTGGGGAGGCGCTTGCGGTTCGCTCAACCGCCGCTCGCACCGATGACATCGCGCATCGAGTAAAGACCGGCGGGCTTACCAACGAGAAAACGCGCCGCAAATAACGCCCCTCGGGCAAAGATTATTCGGCTTTCCGCCCGGTGCGACAGGATGAGACGCTCATCGGGTCCGAGGAACATGACGTCGTGATCGCCCGCGACGGTTCCCCCGCGAACCGAGGAAAAGCCAATCGCGCCGGTCGTTCGTTTAAGCCCGGTACCCTCCCGTGGAGTTTCAATATTAAGCTCGCTTCGCCGTCCGCGCGCCGCCGCACGACCCAGCAGTAGCGCTGTTCCAGACGGCGCATCCGCTTTCATTCTGTGATGCGTCTCGGTGATTTCAATGTCCCAGCCGCAATTGAGGATCGCGGCTGCCCGTTCGACAAGATCGGCAAGCACTGCAACGCCGAGCGAGGTGTTGGCGGCTCTTAAGACGGCTATCTTCTCGGCCGCGGCCGCAATGTGTTCGCCCGCTAAATCGTCGAGCCCCGTCGTGCCGACCAATATAGGCATGTTCGCCGAAAGTGCCTGCCCGAGACTTGCTTGCAACGCTGCCGGCGCGGAGAAATCGACAAGCACGTCTGGATGGTTCTGATCAATGACGAAATCGTCCGTCTCCGCTGCTGCGGAAGCGATTGCTCGGCCCATCCGACCACGGGGGGCAAAAAGGCTGATCCGGGTCGGCGTCGTGGCTCGCATACCGCCGTTTCATGGCGAAACGTGGAGCGCCGCGCAATCGCTCGGCGCTCCCATTTGCTTAATGCGCAAGCACCAATTCCTGGAGCAGCATGTCGCCGGTGATGTGGCGATAAGTTGCTCGCTGCCCGCTTTGAGCGATTTCCTTTCGGTCATCGCTTTGCAGGAAGGCATTCATCTCCCTGTTACGCGCAATCTGCTCGGCGGGTGTAGGTATCCGATCCGCAACGGTCACAAGGTAGAGATCGGGTTCGTCTTTGCGCGGGTTATTGTTGCTGAGAATATAGTAAGCCTTGATCCAGCCTTTCGATTTCGCAAACTCATTCTGCCGACGCGCCTTGTTAACGAGGAAATCGGCATAATCGGCAAAGTGCCCGTCATCGATCTTGACTGCCGTAATATCCCAATAGTCACCGCCCACGAGCGGCAGTTCTTGTGCACGTGCTGCTAGCGGTGAAACCATCAAGGATGCGCCGATTGCGCAGAGTATCAGCTTACGCATGTGCATTGCCTCCCTCTGGCGGGAGCCCCCCGGCTCCGCGCTTGAAGGAACGGCGTCGCCGCAACCGGCGAGACGCCAGCAACTAGCGGCGTCGTTCCGAGCAGCCGTAAAGCACGGAACGAGGCTTAGGGCAAATTAATGTGAAGGCTCGCTTGCAGCGCCCGGGCCGCAGCCGGGGCGCGAATTTTGGCGCCGTTGATCATGAAGATGTAAGCGTCGCGATTGCGCTCGTGCCAGAGCCGTGCCCGCTCGGCGAAACGTTCAATGGATGCGGCATCATATCCGGTTGCAACATCCTCGCGCATGCGCTGCAGGCGAGCGTAGGCAAAACTTGCCGTATCGGCGTCGATGCAGGGAAATTCGTCGTCGTCGCCGAACACCACCGCAATGTCGTGATCACGGCAAAGTTGGAAGAACTTGTCGTCGCGAAAGCTCTCGTGTCGCGGTTCGATCACGTGGCGAAGCGGAATACCCTCCAATTCTCTCGGAAGTAAGCCGAAGAAGGCGGCCACGTCGTCGCAGTCGAAGTGACGGCGGGCGGAAAGCATCCAGAGGACAGGACCGAGCTTGGCTCCGAGTGCCGACATTCCCTGCGAGAAATACACGCCTAGCGCTTCGCCTGCGTCGGCGAGCCTTGGGCGCGTTACGACGTAGCGCGAGCCTTTGACCGAAAATTGAAAGCCGTCCGGGACGGCCTTCTCCCAAGCGGACCAGCTCTTCGGGCTTTGTCGCCCATAGAAAGTCGCATTGATTTCAATCGCTCCGAATTGCCGTGAGGCGAATTCGAGTTCTTTCGACTGCGCTAGGCCCTGGGGGTAAAATGTTCCGCGCCACGCGGGAAATGTCCATCCGCCGATGCCAATACGGATTGCTGATTGCACCATCGATTCTCATGCGCACTAAGCGTCGAACGAAGAACTTCGCAACAGTGGGCAGCGATCATCCCTGCGTTCGCGTTTTCACGGTAGCCCACCGGGGCGATGGTTCGTAGATGCCTCGCATGGCCGATCTTCGAAATATCGTCATTCTAACCGGAGCCGGGGTTTCCGCTGAAAGTGGACTGGCGACGTTTCGTGGACCGGACGGTCTTTGGGAAGGGCACCGCGTCGAGGACGTCGCTACACCGGAAGCATTTCGCCGCGATCCGTCACTGGTGCACGCGTTCTACGACGCGCGTCGCGCAAGACTTGCCTCCGTCGAGCCGAATGCCGCACACCGCGCCCTCGCTCGGCTCGATTCCGAGTGGCCGGGCGACCTGCTGCTAGTCACCCAAAATGTCGATGACCTGCATGAACGTGCTGGTTCCAAGCGCCTGTTGCACATGCATGGTGAACTGACGCGCGGATGGTGTCTCGCGTGCGGCTCTCGTTTCTCGTGGAACGGGAACATGGGCGAACGTGCTTCTTGTCCGATCTGCTCGAGGCGCGGGCAGGTCAGACCCGACATCGTCTGGTTTGGCGAGATGCCGTACGAAATGGATCGGATCGATGACGCGCTTAGGCGCTGCGACCTCTTCGTATCGATTGGCACATCGGGCGCCGTTTATCCGGCGGCGGGCTTCGTTCAGACTGCCCGCTACTGCGGCGCAACGACGCTCGAGATGAATCTCGAACCGAGCCTTGGCAGCTACATGTTCGACGAGACTCGAAATGGGCCGGCGAGCGAACTTGTGCCGCGATGGGTGGACGAACTAGTTGGTCGCCAGCTCGCATTGTGAGCGAGCCCGTGCGGGACCGCATCCGCCGGTCCTCGTTTTCGGTCAGTCCGACCATTCAAGTCCAATTTCCCGATAGAGCTGGCGATCTTCGTCCCAGCGAGGATTAACCTTCACGTGAAGGAACAAGTGCACTGGTCTTCCAAGATGTTGCGCGATTGCGGCACGCGCGGCGGCTCCAATTGCCTTCAGCCGATGGCCGCCCTTGCCGATGACGATGGCTTTTTGGCTGTCTCGTTCAACAAGAATCTGCTGGCGAATGGCCGTCGAGCCGTCGGTACGGTCCTCCCAAGTTTCGGTCTCAATCGCCGTTGCATAGGGGAGTTCCTGGTGCAGTCGATTGACGATCTGCTCACGCGTAAGCTCCGCTGCGACCATTCGATCGGTCGCATCCGAGACTTCATCCTCCGGGTACAGCCAAGGACCTTCCGGCACTCCCGCGGCAAGAGCCTCCTTCAGATCGGGAACGCCGTCGCCCGCAGCCGCGCTAATCATGAATATCCTGTCGGGCCTGAGCTCGGCGGTTAGGCGCGCCGCCAACGCGAGCAAACCACTCTTGTCGACAAGATCGATCTTGTTAAGCGCGACAAACAAGGGCTGCTTGCGACTATCAAGAGCCGACGCGATGCGCGTGACTTCAGCGTTTACGCCCGTGACGACGTCGATCACGAACAAAATGAGGTCGGCGTCCTGAGCGCCCGTCCAGGCGGCGGCAACCATCGCGCGGTCCAGCCGTCGCCGAGGCTGGAAAATACCCGGCGTGTCGACAAGAAGGATCTGCGCCGAGCCCTGAATGGCAATGCCCATCAGTCTCGAGCGCGTGGTCTGTGCCTTGGGGCTGACGATCGCCACTTTCTGACCGACGAGCGCATTGACGAGCGTCGACTTGCCCGCATTTGGTGCGCCGATGACTGCCACGAACCCCGCTCTTGGAGTAGCATCGCTCATTTGAGGTTCGCCAATAGCGCCGCTGCAGCCGATGTCTCGGCATCCTGCTTACTCGCCCCATCGGCAGTCGCTTCACCGATCCGTGCCACGGATACACGCACGGTGAACGTCGGAGCATGATGAGCTCCGGTCCTCGCGATCACTTCATAGCTCGGCGGCGCAACGCCTTTTGCGGCAGCAAGCTCCTGAAGCGCCGACTTCGGGTGCTGCGGCGCTCGGCGTTGTGTTGCGAGATCTGCTTGCCACAGCTCGAGGATGAACCGTTTCGCGACATCCAGCCCGCCATCGAGATATAAAGCGCCAATCAGCGACTCAACCACGTCACCAACGACATTCTCGCTCTGGCTCGCGCCGTCTTCCCGCGCTTGCTTGCCAAGGCGGACGAGCGACGGAATGCCGAGCTTCCGCCCGTTTTCCGCACATGTCTCCCGGTCAACGAGCGCATTGTAGCGCTTTGACAGGTTGCCTTCCGGTTCTTTGGGATAGCGCTCGTAGAGCGCCTCGGCGATAACCATCCCGAGGACGCGATCGCCGAGGAACTCGAGGCGTTCATAGTTGCTGCCCCCACTGCTCGAATGGGTGAGTGCAAGCTCGAATAAGCGGATGTCGGACGGCTCGTGGCCAAGTCTGTCCTCGACGAATTCCCGGAGGCTGTCGCTCATCGCGAAGCACCCGTATAGCCGTTGCCGATACGATCGCCGCGAAGAGCCGTGAACCACGTCCAGGGCTTCAGGTACGACGCAGTGCCGTCGGTCGACCAGAAGGTAAAGAGGGCGCGACCCACGAGATTTTCCTCGGCGAGCATGCCGACACCGCCGTCCGCGGTCGGGAAACGGCTGTCGAGACTATCGTCGCGATTGTCTCCCATTACGAACAAGTGGCCTCGTGGTACGCGAGTTGCCGGGAAGTTGTCGGCGGGTCCGTTCACCACTTGGTCAAGGACGGTGTAACTGGGACCGCCCGGGAGCGTCTCGAGATAGGCGTGGTAAATGCACGTCGCTCGTCCGTTCACGATGGCCATGTTGCGCAAGCTTTCGGGTGCCGCTCGGCACGGGCTGTTCGGGCTGACGGTCAGCGTGGCGTCCGGCAGATGCCGCCGCTCGACCGGGCGGTTGTTGAGGAGCAGCAAGCCTCCTCGCATTTCAACTGTGTCACCGGGAAGACCGATGACGCGCTTGATGAGATCGGCATTCTCGACGGGGTTTCGGAACACCACCACGTCGCCGCGTTTGGGCAGCGCAGCCGCAATTCGTCCTTCGAAAGCCGGAACATCGAGAGGGAAGCTGTAGCGCGAATAGCCATAGGGCCATTTGGCGACGATTAGATAATCGCCGATGTACAGTGTCGGGAGCATCGATCCAGAAGGGATGTAGAAGGGCTGCACGAAGAAGGTGCGGAACATCCAGGAAAGCAATGCGACGACGAGCACGAAGCGCACGAGTGACCCAGTGCTCTTTTCAACGCTGGCAGCTGATGAGCCTCTGAGGCGAGTTCGGCGGGACAATCGCGATGCCATTTCATCGCCCCTGTTCCGCGCTGGCGTGGCCGCGTCAAGCGGGGTGGCAAACGGCGCCCCTCGCACTATGTGCAACAGCGATGCAACCCATTTCATTCAAGCGCCTCGACGAGCTGTTCGCCGCGGAACCCGACCGCCTTACCCGCCTGGCGTTCGAGACAGCAGGGATCTATTTCGACTGGTCGAAGACCCATCTCGACGGAGCGCTAATCGCGAGCTTTGCCGATCGTGCGCGTCAAATGGGATTCGATGCAGCGCGCAATGCGCTCTTTAACGGCGAGGTCGTCAATCCAAGCGAACAGAGACCCGCAACCCACATTGCCGAACGCGGCAGCGGCACTCCGGACGAAGTCGATCTTGCAACCGCGCGTCGCCAGCGAACTCGAGCGCTCGTGGACGCCATCGAGGCTGGAGCGTTCGGCCCGCTCACCGGAATTCTCCACATTGGAATTGGTGGTTCAGTGCTCGGACCCGCCTTGCTTGTCGATGCGCTCGGGCGGCGGTCCGGTGCATTCACCGTCCGTTTCTTGTCAAACATCGACGGTGCTGCATTTGACGACGCGGTCGAGCCGCTCGATCCGGCAACTACGCTTCTTGTGGTCGCTTCCAAGACCTTCACGACACTTGAGACACTTACCAATCTCGACGCTGCGCGACAGTGGCTGCGTGCAGCCGGCGTCGATGATCCAGACGGGCGCATTGTGGCCGTGACGGCTCGACCTGAAGCAGCGCTTGCGCAGGGGATTGATGAAACCCGGACCTTGCAGTTCGGCGAAGGTGTCGGTGGCCGTTACTCACTTTGGAGCTCGGTCGGGCTTACGGCGGCATTGGCCTTGGGGTGGGACGCGTTTGAAATGCTGCTCGAGGGCGCAGCGGAAATGGATCGGCATTTCAGGTTTGCCGGTTTCGACGCGAATATCCCGCTGATCGCCGCCTATGCCGATCGGCTCTATGTGGAACAGTTCTCCTGCCAAACACGTGCTCTATTCGCCTACGACGAGCGGCTGCGGCTACTTCCGTTTTACCTTCAGCAGCTCGAGATGGAGTCGAATGGCAAATCCGTCATGACCAGCGGTCAACCGGTCGCTCATCCGACGGCACCCGTCACGTGGGGCGGCACGGGCACCGACGCTCAGCACGCTGTTTTCCAGTTACTTCACCAAGGAACCGTCCTTGTCCCGGTCGAGTTCGTGGCCGTGCGCGAAGGCGATGATGCGCAAGACCCGGAGCATCATCGGCTCCTTCTGCTGAACGCCTTTGCGCAGGGCGCAGCGTTGATGCAGGGGCGCCAGAGCGAAGACCCGCAACGTTCTTACGAAGGGAACCGGCCAAGCACGACGGTTCTGATCAACGACCTCGACGCGCGCTCGCTTGGCGCGCTGATTGCTTTCTACGAACACCGAACCTTCGCCAATGCCGTTCTCCTCGGGATTAACCCGTTCGATCAATTTGGCGTGGAACTCGGCAAGGAGATCGCCCGGCAGCTCGCTGATGAGGAGAGTGACCGAAGGCTTGATTCGTCTACGCGCGCTTTGATGCAGCGCGCGGGGATCTGACATGAGCATCGCACGGCTGATTGCTGGAACCCGGAACAGGCCTCTCATGGAGCTCAAACATGGCTGACTTCGACCTGTTCGTGATCGGTGCTGGTTCTGGCGGGGTGCGCGCTGCACGCGTATCAGCTGCCTATGGTGCTCGCGTCGCGGTTGCTGAAGAGCACAAGGTCGGGGGTACGTGCGTCATCCGCGGCTGCGTTCCCAAGAAACTCCTCGTCTATGGCGCCCATTTTGCCGAGGACCTCGACGATGCCGCGATGTTCGGTTGGGATGTGCCGCAGAAGCATTTCGACTGGCAGGTCCTTCGCGACAACGTGCTCGCGGAGGTAACGCGTCTTGAAGGCGCCTATACCGACACGCTCACCAATCACGATGTAACGATCTTCAAGGAACGCGCGGAACTTACGGGCGCTAACTCAATCCGATTGGCGAGCGGCAAGGAGCTGACTGCGGACAAGATCCTGATTGCAACGGGGGCAACGCCCGTAATGCCGCAGATCGAGGGCATCGAACATGCCATCAGCTCGAACGAAGTGTTCCACCTCGAAACGCTCCCGAAGCGCATCGTCATCGCCGGCGGAGGCTATATCGCGAACGAGTTTGCTGGAATTTTTCACCAGTTCGGCACGCATGTAACGCTCGTCAATCGGACCGACGTAATCTTGCGCCACTACGACCAGCAGATTGTTGACCGCCTCATGCAGATCTCGCTGCGCAAGGGAATTGACTTCAAGTTCCATGCGACCATCGAGAAAATCGAGCGGCGCGACGACCAGACCTTGCACCTGAGGATGACGGGGTGCGACGATCTCCAGGCGGACGCGGTCCTTTTCGCGGTGGGCCGCCGGCCAAACACCAAGGGTCTCGGACTCGAAGCAGCGGGCGTCGAGCTTGCGCAAAAGGGACAGATCAAGGTTGACGCGGACAATCGTACCTCGGTGCGGTCGATCTTCGCTGTTGGCGATGTCACGGATCGCATTCAGCTCACTCCGGTCGCAATTCGCGAAGGGCAGGCCTTTGCCGACACCGTCTTTGGCAACAGCCCGCACCAGGTGGATTACAGCTGCGTACCATCGGCGGTCTTCAGTCACCCGCCTCTCGCAGGTGTCGGCATGACCGAAGGACAGGCGCGCGAGAAACTCGGGCAGGTGAAAACCTTTACGTCCGATTTTCGCGCGATGAAGAATGTTCTAGCCGG
>DASRBJ010000222.1:0-5833 GCA_035653695.1 Sphingomicrobium sp. | reverse complement strand
CTCGCCAAAGCACGCGCGAGTGATGCATGCCGCCTCCTGATGTCTGTGCCTGGCGTGGGGGCGATCACCGCGAGCACGTTCGCGGCGGCGATCGAGGACCCAGCCAACTTCAAGAACTCACGATCCGTCGGCGCCTGGCTGGGACTGACAACGAGGCGCTACCAGTCAGGAGAAGTTGATTATGATGGCCATATCTCGAGAAGGGGCGATGCCGAGGTGCGAAGCCGCCTTTATGAGGCAGCGGTCGTCCTGCTCACGCGAAGCGGCATGGAATGCAGCTTGCGAACCTGGGCTCTCAATTTGAAGGAGCGGATCGGGTTCAAGCGCGCCGCCGTCGCACTCGCCCGCAAGCTTGCCGTGATCATGCATGCTATGCTCAAGAACGGGTCGTACTTCGACCGAACTGCAGGAGCCGTCGCCTAGACTTCTCATCGGCGCTCCAGCCCTAGCGCTGATCACCGGCCGGGCGTGGAGAGAGCCATTCCGCGACATCGGATGCACGGAAATATCCAGTGCGGCTGTTACATCGGAAGGCTCGTCCCCCGCGAAGCTCCATCCTGCGGCAGCTCATGCTGACCGCGTAGACGACCCTGCACCGGCACCGTGATCAGCAAAAAGGGCTTGCGCCGCCCGCAATTAGACGACCGATGTGTCCGGAATAAACAAGGCGAATGATGGTCGGGGAGACAGGATTCGAACCTGCGACCCTCTGCTCCCAAAGCAGATGCGCTACCAGACTGCGCTACTCCCCGACATCAAATCGAGACCGCCGGTAGCGCGCTGCTCGGTGGTCGTACAGACCACCCAGCGAGCGGCGGTGGGCCCGGCAGGATTCGAACCTACAACCTAGCCGTTATGAGCGGCCAGCTCTACCGTTGAGCTACAGGCCCTCCCCGGCCGTGCCCCGATAGACGAAAGCCAAGGCCCTCGCCAAGGCTTGAAACGTCAACCGCGTGGAAAGACAAACGCGATTGTGTCCTGACGGCTGATAAGATTGCCGCCAGCTATGCGCGCAAGACCGCGAGCTATTCGCAGCATGAAGCGCCCCAGACCGCCGTCCGACGTGCTGCCGAACAATTCCGCTTCCGACAGTTCGCGTATTGATTTGGGGCGACTGAATACGACGAACGCACGATCGTTCGTAAGCTCGAGATGAAGCTGAACTACCTCCCCTGGCTCCGCAAGATCGGCTAGCGCCCCGAACAGCCGGAAAAGCAACCGATTGGCGAGCTCCGGTTCGACTTTCGCGGGAACATCGAACCGAACGCCGATCACTTGCAGATTGACACGTCTTTGCTCCGCAAAGTCTCGGAGCGATTGCGCTTCACGATCAACCAGTGCGGCAAGATCGACCCAATCTCGTCGCGTCCCCGCTGAATGCGCCTTTGCCGCGAAATCGAGATCGTCAATCGCGGTCAACAGGAGCCGTGCCTGGCGAACGATCTCAAAAGCTCGGCTGCGGTATCCTCGATCCGCCGGCCCAAGGTACTGTCCCTCGATGATCTCGGCGAATCCGATAATGGCATTGAGTGGCGTCTTGATCTCATGGACAAGCTCGCGGAGCGAGGCAGGGTCAGCAAGGACGTCCGGAATTGCCTCGGCTTCGGATCCGCGCTGAGCATCCGATGTACTTGTCTCGCGGACGGCAATCCCACGATAGCCCGCGAAGCGACCATCGGCGGGATCAAACGCCGGCATTCCGCTAATCTTCCACTCTCCCGACGCGGAACCAGCCGCGGCGATCGCCACCAATCGGTCGCGGAAAGGAGCACGCAGATTGAAGGCCCGAACAACGTCGTGATCGATGTGGTCACCGCCTCCCTCGATGGACTTAGCGATCGAACGGCCAATCAGCGCGCCGCGTGGCACCCCGTCGACCCAGGCGATCTCGCCGCCTGGTCCACATTCCCAGCGGAACAGCGTCGACGTCTCGAGCTCACTCGTCGATGGGGCGGAAGAGGAAACAGGTTCTATCGAGCGCATACGACGCCGCTCTTCGATGCGCTCGACAACGTCGTGCACCGAAGGAGGAACATATGCCGTGTTCTCCGTGACCTCCGTCTGGCTTGGCGGTTGCGGTGCTGGTAGGTTCGCGCCGCGCTCACCTCCTGTTTCCGGGTGAAGCGCCTCGATGAATCCCCGCGTTTCCTCATCGGCCAGGGCGCGCAGCCTCTGCCACTGAACATCATCGAGGCTCGCCGAGGCGAGTACCGGCGCAGATACGGCAAGTCTGTCCGTCACGAAATATTCCAACAGGCCAAGAGGGACTGGAAGTGCCGCAACCGCTCGGGCTGCTGCCGCTCGCAGCGGTTCAGCAACACGCGGTGCTTCCGTACGTATCGCCTCAAGTGCTTGCGAAATCATCGGGCTGGCGCTGCTCGCGCCGGAGCGCGCGACGAGGTCGACAAGCTGCCGCCAGCGTACCGCCACGTCGTGACGATCTTCGGCTGGTTGGTTTAAGACGGTCAAAAGACGATCGTCGAAACGCACTTGTCGGACTATTCCCTAGGACATCGTCCTGACGCTCTACGCGCGGATTGATAATGCGCTAAGCAACAACTGGTTAACCATCCCGTAACGAGACATGTTCGGCAAAGCGTTCGCGATGCAAGGAAGGGCGCCGAGCGTCGCGGTGCCCTTCAACTTATTAAGCGCGGTCAGGCGCGCTGATTTACATAGGTGAGCCAGTATTTCGCGATTTCGGCGCGCGGGCCAGTCACGGCGTTAAGCGCCGTGGTCGCACCCGCCTTGTCACCGGCACGCGCGAGCGCCATTCCGATGTGGAGGTTCGCCACGGCTGCGTCGACGCCGGGCTTGCCCATGGCCGAGCGGTAAAGTTCCACCGCTTTGGCATAATCACCCATCGCATAGTAGCGATCACCAATGCGCAGCAGGGCGGTACCGTTGACGGCAGCCTTCGTGGCGGCGGCGAGGTCGGCGGCGGTTGCCTTTGGCTTCGCCTTGAGGCCAGCAACGAGATCTCTGACGTTCGGATCCGCGGGATTTACCTTGTTGGCAGCAATTCCGGCATCGAGCACCGCCTGGGCTTCGTTATAATTATTCTGCTCGGCCGCTGCTCGAGCGAAAAGGGTATAGTCTTCCGATTGGCTCATTGCCCCAGTCGCCTGCATCAGTCGAAGCAGATCGAGGGTGCCCTCAATATCGGGGTGGCTGAGGTTGCGATAAATGGCGATCGAGTTTCGCCAGCTGTCAGGTCCGGGATAGGCCGCGACCCATTCACGCGAGAGCTCCACGGCATTGGGCGAATTGGCATCGTAGGCAACGCCAACGGCACGCTTCAGCAGGCTCTCCTCGGGTTTTTGACCGGCTGCGGTGCTCGCCTGGACGGCGCGCTGGAAAGCCGCAGCCGCCTGCTCCTTTTGCCCCTGCGCGAACAATGCTTCCCCGAGCAGGGAAGCCGCCTCGGAATTTCGCGGATCGAGCGCGACAGCCTTCTGGAACGCCGCCTGCGCCTCAGCATATTGCTTGTTGTTGTAAAGCGTTGAACCAAGGCTCACATACAGTTCGGTCGATTTCGCCGGGTCAAGGTATCCCGAAGTAGCAATCTCGTTGATTGCCGATGTTTCTGCGCCGCTGTCCTTCGCGGCTATCGCTGCTTTCAGCTGCAGTTCCCCGATGAGGTAGCGATCCTCCTTCGTCGTTGCGACGGCGTTTGCCGCCGCGACCTTCGCGGGCACATTTGCAAAATCGTTCTTGTTGACCGTCGCCTGCAGATCGACAATCGCCTTCAGCGCCCCTTTTGACGGGGTAATCTTCGGCTGCGCCGCTTGGGCTGGCTGCTGTTGCGATCCATTGTTTTGAGCGACTGCGGGAGCTGCCGAAATGGCGACAACAAGCGCGATCGCAGTAGTGGTGACAAGCTTCATCGGCTTTCTTCTCCTGTGGCGGCCGAGCGCACGGCGCGCGAATAACCGCGGCGCATTAGACCCTGAATATGGCAAGGCCAAGCGCTTTGCCAGATGTGCCCTGAACGCCCATTGAACTGACTGATTTGGCTACGTTTTTTCGGTGAAGAGAAGAAGACATGCCAAATTTCGCGCGCACGCGCGCGCGAAGGCTGGTGCTCGTCGAAAAACTCACTACGTAGGCCTGACGGGGGACGCGGGCCTTAGCGGCACCGCACCTCCAGCTGCATATCAAAAAGACTAGGACGCATTCTTGGCCACTCAGCCCCCTATCGACGATACGACCCCGCCAGCTTCCGGCGACAATGACATAGCTCCCATCTCCATCGTCGAGGAGATGAAGACGTCGTACCTCGATTATGCGATGAGCGTCATCGTCAGTCGCGCTCTGCCGGATGTGCGCGATGGCCTGAAACCGGTTCATCGACGGATCCTGCACGCTTGTCAGGAGGCTGGCTATGTAGCGGGGCGGCCATATCGCAAATCCAGCCGCATCGTCGGCGACGTCATGGGTAAATATCACCCGCACGGTGATCAAGCGATCTACGACGCGCTCGCACGAATGACGCAGGACTGGTCGATGCGTGTCCCGCTCATCGATGGGCAAGGGAATTTCGGCTCAGTCGATCCCGATCCGCCAGCGGCAATGCGCTACACCGAGGCGAGACTTGCAAAGGTCGCGAACTTCCTCCTCGGCGACATCGACAAAGATACGGTCGACTTCCAACCCAATTACGATGCCTCCGAGCGCGAGCCGCAAGTCCTGCCCGCGCGCTTCCCCAACCTCCTTGTGAACGGGGCCGGCGGAATTGCCGTTGGCATGGCAACCAACATTCCGCCCCATAATCTTGGCGAAGTGCTCGCGGCGTGCCGTGCCTACATCGATGATCCGACGATCAGCTCGGAAGGCTTGATGGAGCATGTGAAAGCGCCCGACTTTCCGACGGGCGGCTTGATCCTCGGCCAATCCGGAGTGCGCAGCGCTTACACAACCGGTCGAGGCTCGATTCTCCAGCGCTCGCGCTATCAGATCGAGGAAGGTCGCGGCGATCGCCGATCGATCGTCCTTACGGAGATCCCGTACCAGGTCGGCAAGTCCGGGCTTGTCGAAAAAATAGCCGAAGCCGCAAAGGACAAGCGCATCGAAGGCGTCTCGGACATTCGCGACGAATCGAACCGTGAAGGCGTCCGGATCGTCATCGACTTGAAGCGCGATGCGACACCTGAAGTCGTGCTTAACCAGCTGTGGCGCCATACCCCCGCCCAGTCCTCGTTTCCCGCCAACATGCTTGCGATCCGCGGCGGCCGGCCTGAGACGCTCACCCTTCGCGATATCATCGAGAGCTTCGTCCGCTTCCGCGAGGAAGTCATCACTCGCCGCTCGAAGTTCGAGCTTTTCAAGGCACGTGAGCGGGCCCATATCCTGCTTGGCCTCGTCGTTGCAGTCACCAACCTCGACGAAGTGGTGCGCTTGATCCGCGGATCGGCATCCCCTGCAGAAGCACGGCAAAAGCTGCTCGATCGCGAGTGGTCGGGTGACCAGATCCGCCCCTATATCCGGCTCGTCGAAGCGGTTGAGCCGCAAGCTGCTGGTGAAACCTATCGGCTCACGGAAGCCCAGGTGAGAGCAATTCTCGAACTGCGGCTCCACCGACTGACGGCGCTTGGCCGTGATGAAATCGGCAATGAGCTTGAAGGGCTTGCGAAGAGCATCGGCGAACTCCTCGAGATCCTCGCGAACAGAGCGCGCCTCTACGAGGTGATGCGCGAAGAATTTGACGCGGTCGAAGCGGAATTTGCGACGCCAAGGCTCACGGAACTTGCTCCGGCCGCCGATGGGATCCAGGACGAGGATCTCATCGAGCGCGAAGACATGGTCGTGACCGTCACTCTAGGCGGCTACATCA
>DASRBJ010000221.1:0-3294 GCA_035653695.1 Sphingomicrobium sp. | reverse complement strand
CTTGAGAAGGTTGGCGCCAAGATACTCCCACAGCGCGATCCGACGATTCTTCCCAAGGCCATCAAGAACGAAGCGGAAATCCGCGGCCAGAAGGCCGCACAGATTCGCGATGGTGCAGCGATTGCAAGGTTCCTGCATTGGGTCGACGAGGAGGCACCGAAGGGCGACGTCGACGAACTGCGCGCGTCCGATCACTTGGAAGCATTGCGGCGCGAAAATGGCGAACTGCGTGATCTCTCGTTCGACAGCATTTCCGGCGCCGGACCGAATGGCGCCATTGTTCACTACCGCTCAAGCGAGAAGACCAACAGGAAGCTTGAGAAGGGGACGCTGTACCTCATCGATTCAGGTGGTCAGTATGTCGATGGAACAACCGACATAACGCGCACTGTCGCGATTGGCGAGCCAACCGAGGAGATGCGTGATCGCTTTACGCGCGTTCTCAAGGGCCACATCGCCATTGCAACGGCAGTCTTCCCGAAGGGAACGCGTGGCAGTCAGCTCGATAGCTTTGCACGCCGTCCGCTGTGGGAAGCTGGACTCGATTATGCGCACGGCACTGGCCATGGAGTGGGAAGCTTTCTTTCAGTCCACGAAGGTCCCCAACGGATATCGCCGGTGGGCAGCGCGCAGAGCGGAGGCGATGAGCCGCTGCAGCCGGGCATGATCCTTTCGAATGAACCCGGCTATTACAAGACCGGCGAATATGGGATCCGGATCGAGAACCTGGTGCTCGTCGTGCCGCGTCAAATCGACGGCGCAGAGAAAGAAATGCTCGGTTTCGAAACGCTCACCTTTGCGCCGATCGACCGGCTTCTCGTCGACGCCAATATGCTCGAGGCCGAAGAGCTCATCTGGCTGAACTGCTATCACGCGCACGTACTTGCGCGCATCGGTCCCACCCTCGCTGGTGCCGACCTCGAATGGCTCCGCGAAGCTTGCGCGCCGATTTTGACCGAATGAAGGCGTTCTTGTAATGTTCTCGATCCGACTCGCGAAGGAGTACAGGACATGATCGGCTACGTGACGCTTGGCACCAACAACCGCGAGAAGTCCGCCGCATTTTATGACGCGATATGCCGCGAGCTTGGCGTCGGGCGCATGATGGAAAATGATCAGTTCATTGCCTGGGGCAACCCGGGTGGCGGCGCGGGCATAGGAATCACGAGGCCATTTGATGGCAAGCCCGCGACCGTTGGTAACGGAGTGATGGTCGCGCTCGAAGCGAAAGACAAGGCGCAGGTCGATCGACTGCACGCAACAGCGCTAGCGAACGGCGGTTCCGATGAGGGTGCGCCGGGCGATCGCGGGGACGGCTTTTATGCCGCCTATTTTCGCGATCCCGATGGCAACAAGCTCAACGCGTTCGTCATGGGTGGCGAATGACGAGGGGCAAGTCGCTCTATGACTATCCGGTCCATCTCGGGCGAGCCGGTACGGCAACAGCCGAACCCAAGTTCACCGGGTTCGACTGGTACCAGGCTTATGGTGGGCGCAACGCTGCTGATGGGCCGGAGAGCCGGTTGGTCAGCCTGTTTCGCTTCGACGAAAGCTGGACGAGCTGGGAGATGCACCCTTCAGGCGAAGAGATAGTCTGCGTTGTTGAAGGCGAGATGACGCTGCACCAGGAACTCGCTGACGGAACCGAGCTTAGCTACGAACTGGGGCCGGGAGAATATGCGATCAACCCGCGCGGCGCGTGGCATACTGCTGACGCGAACGGTCCCGTCGTCGCCTTGTTCATTACTGCAGGCGAGGGGACGACGAACCGCGCGCGCGAGTTGCTGCCGCTCACGTGACAGCTCGGTCATCTGCCATTAATTGCGCGTTTAATACTTTGCATATAAAGCAAAATCACGGAGTCGATTCGTGATTGATGCACTTCAGCTAGCGCTCGCGCTTCTGCTTCTCGGAGCAGTCATATGGCTGGGCGATGCTATCGCCGGCGGAATCGATGCTGCCCTTGGCGAAAAGAAGATGCGTGATCGAGACGCTTAGGCTTAAGTTTCCGGCTTTCTACCCAATCGCAGTCTAACTGTTTTTGCCACTTCCTTGCTGCTCTTCCTGAGCGCGCGCTTGCGCCTTGCGACGCCTCAGGTTTTCGCGCAGCGCGGCCGCGAGGCGCTCTTCGCGTTGCTTGTCATCCGTCGTCATCGAGGTCACATGAACTTCGCCACGCGCGCCCGCAAGCATTCTGCGTCCGTGCGCCGGGTTGACGCGCGCGAAGGGCGCGGCCATAGCCGCGCCCTCCCAGACAAGTGCTGCCGTAGCTCAGTGGTAGAGCGCATCCTTGGTAAGGCTGAGGTCGTGAGTTCAATCCTCACCGGCAGCACCATTTCTCTCGCCACGTCACTGGATCGAAAACGCAAGGATGTGGCCTGTGAGACAGCTCCCGTACGATACATTTATCTTCGCGAAGGGCGCATGTTCTGTCCGCGAATCGCGCCTGCGATGACCGTGCCTCACGACAGAGAATGGATTATCGAGCGCGTCAGCCGTAATCGGCCTCGAGCAGCCCTTCGATCACATGATGCTGAATGATCGGTTCGAGTTCGTCCGTGACGCGGCAGGCAAGATGATCGCGAACGAGCGGTGGGAGGCTCTCGAAATAGCCCCGCGTGACCTGGAGATCATGGTGGTTGGCGTTCGTTGCATCTGGCGCGTCAACGCCCACGACGAGGACCGGTCGAGGCTCGCGCGAGCGATTTGCCGTGCCGCGGTGGATGGTCAGTGCCGAACGCGCTGAAATATCGCCGCGCTGCGGCAACTTCTGCACCGCTCGCGAAATGTAGCGCTCCCATAAGCTCCTGTCCGGGAACATTCCGTCTTTGGCGTCGGGGATCGCATCCCACTGCGTACCGAGCGCAATCTCGAACGGGCCATGTTCGGGCTTGGTGTCCACCGCCGTGAGGTTGAAGGCGAGGCTGTTGAGCCGCCGTCCCTTTAGCGTCGCATCGGGCGCCTTGAAGTCACGGTGCCAAGGCTGATCCTCGGCACCGGGGAACGGAATATCGAACCCGACCTCCACGATCCTGTAGTCCTGCGTCAGCACCGACTGACAGACCGCGACGAACCAGGGGTGGCTCACGATCTGGGCGAATCCACGGATGCGTTCGGGCTGAGTTTCGACATACCAGCGCTGTGGCCCCCGCGGGAGCGCTCCGCCCTCGATCTGCTGTGCTTCCCGAAACAAGCTCAGCATGTCGTCGTGGAGCAGATCGGCGAACTGGCTGCTGAACGCGCCCTTGAGAGCGATGACCCCGTCTCCATAAAGGCCACCCATGATCTCGGCAG
>DASRBJ010000220.1:0-3960 GCA_035653695.1 Sphingomicrobium sp. | reverse complement strand
CGCTGGAAGACGAAATTCCACCGCAGGTGCGAAAAGCAAATGAGGGTTGTGGGCTCTGGATCAGGTGCCGAGGGCTCGGCTTCAGATACGACAGGCACCCCGGCGCGAGTCAGCATTTTCTTTTTTACCTCCATTGGTTTGTTTGCCCTTGAATGTTGAACGGCCCTTGAGGCGTCGAGGTTCCGTAACCTGCGTTAATGTTAGCGCTAAAATCCGCATGCTGCGGTGCAGCAAACGGCAATCCGCCCGATTGACCCGACGAAGTACGCATGGAAGGAGCAGGCCCGAGGAGAGAGGCGCTTGGCAACGACGATCGAAGAACTGGAGCGGCGCCGCGAAGCTGCCCGCATGGGCGGCGACGCAAAGCGGATCGAAGCGCAGCACGCCAAGGGCCGGCTGACCGCCCGCGAGCGCCTTTCCGTGCTGCTCGATCCCGGCAGCTTCGAAGAATATGACATGTTTGTCGAGCACAATGCGACCGACTTCGGGATGGACGAGCAAAAGATCCCCGGGGACGGCGTGGTCACCGGCTCCGGAACGATCAACGGGCGGCTGGTCTACGTCTTCGCGCAGGACTTCACCGTCTTCGGCGGCTCGCTCTCCGAGCGTCACGCGCAGAAGATCTGCAAGATCATGGACATGGCAATGAAGGTCGGGGCGCCGGTCATCGGCCTCAACGACAGCGGCGGCGCGCGCATCCAGGAAGGCGTCGCGTCACTTGCCGGCTATGCCGAAGTGTTCCAACGCAACGTGCTCGCCTCGGGCGTCATCCCGCAGATCAGCCTCATCATGGGCCCGTGCGCGGGCGGCGCGGTCTATTCGCCGGCGATGACCGACTTCATCTTCATGGTGAAGGACAGCTCGTACATGTTCGTCACCGGTCCCGATGTGGTGAAGACCGTCACCAATGAGGTCGTGACGCAGGAGGAGCTGGGCGGAGCGGTCACCCACACCACCAAGTCGGGCGTCGCGGACGTCGCGTTCGAGAACGACATCGACGCGCTTCTCGCCACCCGCGAGTTCTTCGACTTCCTGCCGCTGTCGAACCGGCACGAGGACCCGGTCCGGCCGTGCGAGGACCCGGTCGATCGGGTCGAGGAGAGCCTCGACACTCTGGTCCCGCCGAGCGCGACGACCCCATACGACATGCACGAGCTGATCCGGAAGGTCGCCGACGAGGGCGACTTCTTCGAGCTCCAGCCCGCGCATGCTGCCAACATCATCGTCGGCTTTTGCCGGATCGAGGGGCGGACAGTCGGCGTGGTGGCCAACCAGCCGATGGTGCTGGCTGGAGTCCTCGACATCAACTCCTCGAAGAAGGCCGCCCGGTTCGTGCGCTTCTGCGACGCGTTCGATATCCCGATCCTGACCTTCGTCGACGTGCCCGGCTTCCTCCCCGGCGTGGGGCAGGAGCACCACGGCATCATCAAGCATGGCGCGAAATTGCTGTTCGCTTATGCCGAGGCGACGGTGCCGAAGATCACGGTGATTACCCGCAAGGCCTATGGCGGGGCTTATGACGTCATGGCCTCCAAGCACCTTCGCGGCGATTTGAACTATGCCTGGCCGACCGCCGAGATCGCGGTGATGGGCGCGAAGGGTGCGGTCGAAATCATCTTCCGCAAGGACGCCGATGACCCGGCGAAGATCGCGGAGAAGACGCGCGAATATGAAGAGCGCTTCGCCAACCCCTTCGTCGCCGCGAGCAAGGGCTTCATCGACGAGGTGATCATGCCGCACTCGACCCGGCGCCGCGTAGCGATGGGGCTAAGGAAGCTGAGGAACAAGCAGCTCGAAAATCCGTGGAAGAAGCACGACAATATCCCACTCTGAGGCGGATGAGCGTCGTCCTCTATTGGGCGGCCTACCTTCCGTTTATTGTCGGAATCGTTGGTCAGATCATCTGGCGAGGACATTTCCTTCAGTGGGGCCTTACGGCTTGGCCGTTTTGCCGCTTTCTGGCGTGGGTTCTGGCGATTCCCGATGCGCATCGGTTCGGGAGGAAGCGTCAGCGGATCGTGATTGCGAATGCCTTATTGTGGTTGGTCATCGCAATGGCGATCGGCTTGGGTGTAAATGCAGTTCTCATTTGGGGTCGCTGACATGAGCACCTACACCGCCATGATCCTCTGGAAGCGCGACCCGAACACGGACTTCACTAAGGGCCAGTACAGCCGCGCGCACGAATGGGCGTTCGATGGCGGCGTGACGGTGCCCGCTAGTCCGAGCCCGCACATCGTTCCCGCGCCCTGGTCGGACGCAGCGCGCGTCGATCCCGAAGAGGCGTTCGTCGCTTCGCTGTCGTCCTGCCACATGCTGTTCTTCGTCGACTTCGCGCGGCGAGCGGGGTTCGTGGTCGATGAATATGTCGACGAGGCGGAAGGGGTGCTCGAGAAGCGCTCCGACGGAAAGATGGCGATGACGCGAGTCACACTCCGCCCGCGCGTCACCTGGAGCGGCGACGAACCGGACGAGCCGGCCATCGCCGACCTCCACCACCGCGCGCATGATGCCTGCTTCATCGCCAACAGCGTCACGACCGAGGTGACGGTCCAGCACTAACCCCGCGAAGCGGCAAGAAAGAAAAGGGGGTTCACGCTAAGGCGCTAAGGCGCAAAGGGGCTTGCGATTGACCTTGTCTTTGCGCCTTTGCGCCTTTGCGTGATTAAAATGGCCGCTGACGCGGCATGGAGAAGACTATGAAACTCGGCCGCCTCAACCATGTCGGCGTGGCGACGCCCTCAATCGAGCAGAGCCTCGAACTCTACCGCGCCATGTTCGGCGCGGAACCGCACGGGCCGGCGTTCGACCTTCCCGCGCAAGGCGTGCGCGTCTGCTTCGTCGACACGCCCAACTCACAGATCGAGCTGATCGAGCCCCTCGGCGAGACCTCGCCGATCGTGAAGTTCCTCGAGAAGAACCCGCTGGGCGGCCAGCACCACGTCTGCTTCGAAGTCCCTGACATTCACGCGGCAAAAGCGGAGTTCGAGTCCAAGGGCGCACGCGTGCTGGGCGAGCCCCGCATCGGCGCGCATGGCTCCCTCGTCTTCTTTGTGCATCCGAAGGACATGGGCGGCGTCCTGACCGAGATCATGGAGACGCCGAAGGCGGCGCACTAATCCCGATAGCCGAGCCGCTCCGCCCAGGGCAGCAGGATCGGCAGCACGGGCTCGAGATGCTTGGCATAGCGTTTCCATCGCCCGCTTGCCGCCCGAGACAGCGGCTGAGTGACCTGGTTGTAGCTCGGTGTGCTGATTCCGCTTCGCGCCTTGGCCGTCGCGCGGTGATCGAGCAGCTCCTCGCGCCATTCGAGGGCGAGGAAGTCGATCAGCGGGCGAAGGGCGCTCTCTGGGTCGGCGACCAGTTCCTCGTAAACCACCGTATGGACCTTCAGCGACAGGGCTTCGCGGCTGCGCGTCCACATGCGCATCGCGGCGTCGTAAAATTGCGCGGCAGTGTGGATGTCGAGAAAGCAGGCCATTCCCGCGTTCGGCGCGAAGCTTTGCGTGAAGCAGCCCAGCACCGCGTCGCACGGGTGCCGCTGGGCAAAGATGAACGGCGCATCGGGAAAGACGCTGAACAGGTATGGCGCCGCGAGCATGTTGAGCGGCATCTTGTCGATCACCAACCCGGAAAAGCCCGGCTCCACGTGACCGGCAAGTTGAGCCAGATAGGCGTCACGCGCGCGTTTCAGCTCTGCTGGGGATCGGTCCGGGAGGTCGCGCATGTCGCCGAGGACGCCCTCGACCGCGCTGATCAGCGGGATTTCCTCGAGCACCTGCGTGCGCGGGTGCCCAAGGAGGAAGGTATCGAGCAAAGTGGTGCCGGAGCGGGGAAACCCGACGAGCGACGCCAGTGCCGTTCCATCGTTCGGTGGCAAAGTCGGCAGGCGCGCGGCCCATTCAGGCGTGATCGCATCGCTCAGTTCGCGGATGAATTCGAGGTGGCGCTGACCGCGCA
>DASRBJ010000219.1:0-3309 GCA_035653695.1 Sphingomicrobium sp. | reverse complement strand
GGCTGAATGACCTTCGGCACATCATCTACAAGCGCGCGGACGAACCCTACCGACACTCGCGGCGGAACCTGGGTCTGATGATGCGCGAAGGCTTGCTCAAGGAGAATATCGATGGCGAGGCGCTGCTATGGGCGCACAATCGACTGATCGCTCGGGCCGAGGAACGTCGCATCCTGATGGTGATCTCCGATGGCGCACCAGTCGACGATTCGACCGCATCCGCAAATGGCGGAAGCTATCTTGAACGCCATTTGCGGCAGGTCATTGAGTGGATCGAGACGCGATCGAGCGTTGAGCTAATCGCAATCGGGATCGGGCACGATGTAACGCGTTACTACAGCAAGGCGGTCACGATCATGGATGCCGACCAACTTGCCGGCGCAATGGTCGAGCAACTCGCCCAATTGTTCCAAATGAAATAAGCAAAATTGGCCCCCGAAAATTGGCCCCGGCGCGATTTGTTGCCGCACCGGGGCCCCCTCGTTACGCGACGCGAGGGATATTGCCTGTCGCCAGGCGAGACGGGGAAAAGGGGAAAACCCCGCCGATGCAAGCACTTATGCCTGATTCGCGGGCAATGAACCCTGAACGCAGCTTGCAGCTGCCGTTCAGGAAAAATATCGAAAAGTCAGTATGTTAGCTGACTTACGCAGCGGCCTTGTCGCTCGCCTTCTTGACGATCTCGCGTTTGAGCTTGCGAACCTTGGGGCTGAGCTTGTCGTCACTCGTCTTCAAAAGCCAGTTATCGAGGCCGCCGACATGCTCGACCGAGCGAAGTCCATGCGTCGATACGCGCAGCTTGATGCTGGTGCCGAGCGCATCCGAGATGAGCGTGACATTCTGCAAATTGGGCAGAAACGTGCGCTTCGTCTTGTTATTGGCATGGGAAACATTGTGTCCCACCTGCCGGCCTTTGCCGGTCAGCTCGCAAACCCGCGACATGACTAGTATCCTGATTTTCGTGTGCGGACCCTTAGGCCCGAAGAGCGCCGCCCGTTAGCGGGTTGAGCTCCACTCGTCAACGTTGACGGGGCCGAATGAACATTGGTGAGCAACCGCCCCACTCCATTTGCGTTTAACGGCAGTTGTCGAACAGCAGGTAAAGAAAGCGCTTCGCGCGTTCCGGATGAAGAGATGCGTGCACTGCTCCTAATCGTCATTCTTGTAATTGTCGTCGCGATCGCCGCGGTGATGACCGGTTTCGTCAACATAACCAATATTCGGGGCGCACCGCCCGAACTTACCGCAACGCGCAACAGCGTCACCGCCAAAGGAGGACAACCACCCGCGTTCGATGTCGAAGCTGGAACCGTCAAGGTCGGAAGCAAGCAAACGACGGTGAACGTACCAACGCTCGAGGTGCAAAAACCAACACGCAAGCCGGCGAACGCAACAACCAACAACGTGATGTGACTTGAGGATCGCCCTGCGCTAGCCGCGGCCCGATGAGCTTTCCTCTCCCTCTGCCAATGCGCCGAGCGCTCGACCTTGCAGCAGCCGCGGGTGCGGCCGGCGAAGTGCCGGTGGGCGCGGTTGTCACTCGAGGAAACGAGATCATTGCCGATGCGCGAAACGCGATGCGCGGCTCTACCGACCCCACGGCGCATGCCGAGATCGAAGCGATGCGCGCCGCCGCCAAGAATCTCGGTACGTCGCGACTCGATGACTGTACGCTTTGGGTGACGCTTGAACCCTGCGCCATGTGCGCTGCCGCAGCAGCAATCGCGCGCCTGAAGGCCGTCCATTTTGGAGCGGAGGATCCCAAGGGCGGCGGAATAGTGAATGGTCCTCGAATGTTCGCCCAGCCCACGATCCATCATCGCCCCACCGTCTTGGCCGGCATCGGCGAGGAGGAAGCCGGAACACTCCTGAGGCGATTCTTCGAAGAGCGTCGCTAGGCTCAACGACTTCGACTTTGAACCGGCGAGGTCCTGCGCAAGCGAGACCCGGCAGCGGTCGTGCGTTGCCGCCTCGTGGAGATCGGCTGCTCGTGTTGCGCTACTCAGCTGTTCAAAAGGCTCGATAGGGAACGAGGCGGATTTCAATCCGTCGGTTTGCTGCCCGTTGTTCCTCGCTCGTTTCTGGAATGTAGAGTGGTGCGCTCTCGCCGAGTCCTCGCGAGGCAAGTCGCGCCCTCGCAACACCGTGTGCGGCTAGATAGGATGCGACAGCGGCCGCCCGGTGATCCGAAAGCAGCTGGTTACCTTGGATAGTTCCCGTGGTGTCGGTGTGTGCAAGTACATCAACGAAGGTCCGGTTGCGCGTTTTCACCGTTCGAGCAATCTCAAGAAGAGTTGCATCAGTGGTCGGCTTGATCGAGGCGCTCCCTTCATCGAAGGTAAAGGTCGCCGGAATGCGCACGACGATACTTCCACCAAGATCAAGCACGTCAAGCCCGATACCCGCTGTTTGCCGGCGAAGCTCTGCGGCAAGATCGGCCATGTAGGGACCGACTTCCGCTGGACTGAGAGGCCGGATCTTGGCCGCACGCATCTTGGCTGCGCGAGCGCGTTGCCCGCCGATGACATCTCCCCGGAGATAAGGAGCGCTCGTGCCAAGAGCCGTGAATGCTGCCGGCACGCCGACTGGCGGCGGAGGCGCGGTCTGACACCCGGCGACCGCAATGAGCGCGAAGCCAACGGCAAACGTCGTGATACGTGATTTCAGGTTCATTCGAGCGCGCTTCCCTCTTACGCCGGTGAAACCGGTCCTGATATCGATGGTTCCGCGACTGGAATAGAGCAGAAGCTTGTGAAGCTCGGTATTAGAAGGTTACATTGCGGCCGCCGCCCATGAGCGACCATTTAGCTCCCATCCCCTGGTTTGATGTCCTCATCATCTTCGCGCTCATCTTGATGAACGCGGTTCTGGCATTGAGCGAAATGGCGATTGTCTCCTCACGTGAGGCTCGCCTCAAGGCAATGGCGAAGAGTGGCAGCGCGGGATCGCAATGCGCGCTTGAACTTGCCGCTGATCCGGGTCGGTTCCTTTCGACTGTTCAAAGCGGGATTACGCTCATCGCCATCTTTGCGGGCGCCTTCTCTGGTGCTTCGCTCGGAGAACCCGTTGCACAGCGGCTCGAAATTCTTGGATTGCCGAAATCAACCGCTCATACGGTGGGCTTCGGGCTTGTAATCGTGCTCACGACCTATTTCTCGCTTGTGATCGGGGAGATCGTCCCGAAGCAGATTGCGCTTCGCTCGCCCGAACCTCTCGCGGCGCTTGTCGCCCGACCGATGCGTTGGCTGTCCAAGATCGTCGCGCCCTTTGTGTGGGTCCTCGATCGTTCGAGCGCACTCATCTTCAAGT
>DASRBJ010000218.1:0-8941 GCA_035653695.1 Sphingomicrobium sp. | reverse complement strand
CTGATCGACCCGGACGAGGGAAAGCGAACGATCGTTCCGGGAACCCACGTCGTCCTTCTCGAGCAGGACCCCCGCATGGACGGTCACGAGACGCTCGAGGATTGGGTGCTCCATGGATCGGGTGCGCCGCAGCCGCACGAGGCGGCGGCGATTGCGGACCAGCTCGGCATCGACCTTTCCCGCGAGACCCGTACGGCAAGCGGCGGGGAGCGTCGCCGCGCGGCGATTACGCGAGCGCTCGCGATGAACCCCGATGTGCTACTCCTTGATGAGCCCACCAACCATCTCGACTTGGGCGCGATCGAATGGCTCGAGGACTGGCTGAAGCGTTTCACGGGCGCATTCATCGTCATCAGCCATGATCGAACCTTCCTCAATCGACTGACACGCAGCTGCATCTGGCTCGACCGCGGCGAGCTCCGCCGCGCCGAGATCGGCTTCGGTGGCTTCGAAGCGTGGACCGAGCGCGTCTATGAAGAAGAAGCACGCGCCGCCGAGAAGCTCGATGCCAAGCTCAAGCTCGAACTCCACTGGCTGCAGCGCGGCGTAACCGCTCGGCGGCGGCGCAATCAGGGGAGGCTTGCAAAGCTCCACGAGATGCGTGCCCAGCGCGCCGCAATGATTGGACCCTCGGGATCGGCGAAACTTGCCCTCGCCAAGGATGATGTTCGGTCGAAAACCGTCATCGAAGCCGACCAGGTGACCAAATCCTATGGCGACCGGCCCATCATCCGCGATTTCTCGCTTCGCATTCAGCGCGGCGACCGGATCGGAATCGTTGGTCCCAATGGCGCTGGGAAGACGACGCTCTTGAAGCTGCTGACCGGCGAAATCCAGCCCGACACCGGAAAGGTAGTCCAGGCAAAAACGCTTTCCGGAATCGTCATCGACCAGCAGCGAAAGCTCATGGAACCCTCAAAGCGCGTCAAGGACGTGCTCGCGAATGGCGGCGACTGGATCGACGTTCGGGGTTCGAAGAAGCACATCAAGGGCTATTTGAAGGAATTCCTCTTTGATCCTTCGCTCACCGAAGCTCCCGTCGGCTCGCTTTCGGGCGGCGAGCGGTCGCGACTGCTGCTTGCGCGCGAGTTTGCGCGAGCTGCGAACCTCCTTGTGCTCGACGAACCAACCAATGATCTGGACCTTGAAACACTCGACCTCCTCCAGGAAGTAATTGCCGACTATGATGGCACCGTGCTCATCGTCAGCCATGATCGCGATTTTCTCGATCGAACCGTGACCATCACGCTGGGTCTCGATGGCTCCGGGCGGGTCGACGTGGTTGCCGGCGGGTATGAAGACTGGGTGCGGAAGCGGTTCGAGATGCACCGCTCGATCCAGAAAGCCACCACGAAGGTTCGCGACACTGGCAAGGCCAGCGAGCAAGCTGCGCCTCCGGCAAGGAAGCTCTCCTACAAGGACCAGCGCGACTATGATCGCCTTCCGGGCGAGATTGAACGGCTCGAGGCGGAGATCGCGAGCGACGAAGCCGCCTTGTCCGATCCCGACCTTTATGCGCGCGACCCCGCTCGCTTCGCCAAGCTCAGCGAGCAAATTGCGCGGAACCGAGCCGAAGTCGAGGCGGCAGAGTTCCGCTGGCTCGAGGTCGCGGAATTGGCGGAGGCGCTCGCCTCCTAGGCGACGGCGGCCGTGCGCTCGCGGATGCGCCGTTCGAGAATGGATAGCGGCATTGAGCCTTCGCGAAGCACTTCGTGAAAGCGCTTGATGTCGAACTTGGGACCAAGCGTCCTTTTGGCTTCCTCGCGTGCGCGGACCCACGCGGTGTGCCCCACCTTGTAGCTGCAGGCCTGGCCAAGCTGCGTGCAATATCGTTCAACCTCGCGCTGCGAGCGTGGGCGGGCATAGCCGGTCGTTCGCGCAAGATAGTCGGTCGCCTGTTCGCGGCTCCAACCCTTGGAGTGGATGCCGGTGTCGACGACAAGCCGAGCAGCCCGGAAGAGAAACGACTGGAGGAAGCCCGCCCGTCCAAATGGATCGTTCGCATAGACGCCCAGTTCATCGGCGAGCTGCTCGGCGTAGAGCGCCCATCCTTCGCTATAGGCTGAATAGAAGCCGATCTTGCGGAGTTTGGGAATGTCCTTCGATTCCTGCGAAATGCTAAGCTGCAGGTGATGCCCGGGGACGCCCTCGTGATAGCAGAGCGTCGGAAGCGTGTACTTGGGCCAATCACCAAGGTCCTTGAGGTTGATGAAATAGATTGCCGGACGCGAGCCATCGAGTGTTGCCGGTCGATAATAGCCATTCGCGGCGCCATCCTGGATTTCCGGCGGGACTCGGCGGATCTCGAGGGGCTGATTCGGCAAGGTTGCAAAGGCGCGTGGAAGCCGCGTGTACATGTCCTTGATGCGACCGTTGAGATAGACAAGGACATCGGCACGAGCGCTCTCGGTATCCGGCCATGCTTGCGATGGCGATTTGCCAAGCGCGTTCAACCGCTCACCGACGCTTCCTTGTGAATAGCCGTTGGCCTTCAGGATCTGGTCGAGCTCGGTGCTGATCTGTGCGACCTGGTCGAGACCCATCTGGTGGACTTCGGCCGGTGTGAAGTTCGTCGTCGTCGCTTCGTGCAGTGCCTCGGCATAGATTGCATCACCGTCCGGGAGCCTTTGAGCGCCGTCGCCGGGCCTGCTTGTGGGCTTCAGCTCTTGCATGAGCGCAATCTGGCGATCGAGCGCCGGGTAGACGGACCTTGCGACGATCTCGGTTGCGCGGCGCTGCCAATCGCCGGCAATTCCTTTTGCCGCCGATCGCTTGACGAGCGACTGCACCATCGAACTTTGGTCCGCCGGAACATCGCGAAGCTTGCGCATCTGGCCAAGGGCAAGATCAATCGACCAGGCGGGTGCGAGGAAACCTCGCGCAGCCTGGGCGCGCTGCTCGCCCGAGTCGTTGTCGAGCACGGTTCCGAACTGACCGAGGCGCGAGAGATAGGCTTCGGCGTCGGCGCGGTTCTCGATCGTGTGGCTGGTGTTTAGGAAGTCCGGGATTTCGAAATAGGCGCCGCCCTGCTGGGTAATTGGATATGGCCGCTGTGCGCTCGAAATGTCCCACCTGGTGGGCGCGACGGTGGATGTCTGCAGCGAATAAAGGATGACTTCGCGATTGAGCTTGTTCGCTTCTGAAAGCGTCGCCGGATTGATGGCGCGCAATTGCGCCATCGCATGTTCGCTTCGCTGGAGGTTCTCGCGTCGAATGACCGGCACCGGCTGCGTGTCGAGTTCGGACTTGAGCTCGGCGTTGGGACCCTTGTCGAGCCCAAGAGACGAGGCAAATGTCGGCGAGTGACGTACCCGGTCCTCGAAAATCGCTTCACAGAGGGCATTGAACTTCGCGTCACCGTCAGCGCTCGGAGCCGCGACCACGGCAAGGGCGGGTGCTTCGGTTAGTGGGATGAGCGCGGCAGTGGCAGTAGCAGCAAGAAACGATCGGCGATCCATTGATTATCCCGTCAAAAAGCAGGTTCGAACGGCAACACGTTAGCGCCGCAATCATCGGCTGCAACATGGCGCGATAAGACCGAAGGGCTACTTTGCCTCATTTACGGCCGGTTAGGTCACAAGGATCGAACCCAATCGACCGTTGAAAACGCAAGAAATCGGCCTAGAGACGGACAGTCTTTCCTGTCGAGTCTCTGGCCTAAGCGCGCGAGCCCGACCAGCGGTGGCGCTCGTGTGTCAGCGCGAGACGATCAAATCTGGGTCTTGGTATCGTGTTGGATTTGCTTTATATTTCTTAAGTCCACACGGGGAGGACCGAGATGAACTCGACGATGGCGGTCGCGATGACAGCGCGGCAGGTGGGAACGACCTCCAGCTCGAAACCGCTCCCACAGCCTCATGCCGCGACCATGAACTCGACCATGGCCGTCGCCGTCACCGCGCGCCAGATGAACATCGCCGCGCGCGACAAGCGACAAGCCAATCCCTGTTCGCGCGGCAATTAGGCTTCTGCCGGTTCATTCCGGCTGATCGTCAACAGAAACGAGTTCGCGCACGGTTGACGAGCTCCTCGAGTACAAGTCCGTTACGCGGGCGACTTGCTCCTGGCTGGCTTGTTGGTGAACGCGCCTAATCACCGCCCGTAAGTGGCAAGCACAACTGTTTGGCTTCCTCTTGGTGTACGAATTTACCATCGCGATTAGCTTCTGATCAATTCGCCTCTGCTAAGCCGACCCATGGGGCACCTCCATCTGCCGAGGTTCGAGTATGCGTTCGTTCGATGATCGAAATCCCAGAGCTATCGACCTTGGCCCTTCGACTATGAGGCAAAGTTCGCCGCAAGCGCGCAGCCTGGAAGATCAGAGATGAATTTCGGCAAGCGGATTGATGGCATCGGAGGTCGACGCCGAGCACACCGCAAACCGGTTCTTGCACCCGCAAGCGCAATCACGCTGGACGAGGGCAAGCTCGTTGTTCTCACCAACCTGTCGCGACACGGCGCACGAATTCGAGGCTTCGCACTCAATCGGGGAAAGGACCTCTGGCTTCGCACGGGATCGATCGACACGCTTGCCACGGTCGTTTGGAGGCGGCATGACCTTTGCGGCATCTGCTTCGACGAACCGCTCACGGATCGACAGGTACGGCAGATGCAGCGCGCGACGGCAATTTACCTTCATCGGTTCCTTACACCGGAAGAAGAGTTCGCAGCCGAAGATTGGGTGTCGGGGTTCGCGCGCTGAACCCGCGAGCGTGACGGAATCGCGATGAGCGCTCTTGTCGCCAGTCGCGCTCGCCTTTGGTCATCGCGAGCTTGTGCTAAATCTCAGCTCATAAGGTTCAGCCGGTGTCCCGGTGAGTGACTTGAAATTCATGTAAGGCGGACGGTTGAACCAGATTTCATAACTATGACCGGCAATTGCGGTGCAGTGCATGCTGAACGATCGCGCGTCGGCGGACAGGCGCGGCGGTTGTTCGCAGCTCGGATAGGTCTCGGGCGAGACTTCTACGAATGAAAAATTTCGATCGAGCATCGGCCTGTCGAAAGTAACCATCAACGTAAACGGGCCCGGATGAATTTGGGATCCGTTCCGAGGCTGCGTCGAATTAACCCTTGGTGGAACATCGGTTGGCACGGCTGACGCTGGATGGATGACCGACATGGCGAACGCGCTAAGTGCAAGGATCACAAGCAATATTCCTCCGAACGCGACGGCCTTGTTGCGGATCGCGCGGCTCGTTCGAAACCGCTCGGCGGCCGCGTCGGCTACCCTCAATTGTTGAGACCCCAAACTATTTGGGGGTATCAATTCTGTTGCACCGAGGATGCGTGCTGCTTCACGGCTACTCGAGGCGCCAAGTTTTCGGCGCACGTCACGCAGGTGCTCATTGATCGTGTGAACCGAAATGCCGAGCTCCCGAGCAGCGGATTTTGCATCGTGGCCAGCTAGAAGCAGCCTTAGTATTTCCTTCTGCCGCTCCGTGAGCTTCTCTATGCCGGCGGCATTGGCCATTCCACTGATGTATCAGCGAACACGGGAAGCGCCGCAACCCAATTGATGAGGCGGGCGTCGCCCACTCACGCGCTCAAGCGATATTGTTTTAGGAGATCGTAGAGCGTGGGCCGACTGATCCCGAGAAGCTTTGCGGCGCCGGAAATATTGTTGTCCGACCGGCTCATCGCCTGGCGAATGGCCTTGCGGTCAGCAACTTCGCGAGCAGCACGCAGGTTGATTGGAAGTGGGCTTTCATCCGCGAGGCGTTGCGTTGGGAGATCGAGATCAGCGGCGGTCACGCTTTTTCCGTCGGCCATGATCACTGCCCGCTTGATGCGGTTCTCAAGCTCGCGAACGTTGCCGGGCCACGAATAAGCATCGATCGCGTCGATGGCATCGGCGCTGAGTGACTGGATGCCGGGGTTGAGCTCGCGTCCGAAGCGATTGACGAAGTGCCGGGCGAGAAGGACACTATCGCCCGAGCGCTCCGCGAGTGATGGGATTTTGACGACGATTTCGGCGAGGCGATAATAGAGGTCTTCGCGGAACCTTCCGTCGGCGGTCATTGCGTCAAGGTCCTGGTGCGTTGCGCAAACGATCCTCGTGTCGACGGCGATCGGCTGCCGCCCGCCAATGCGCTCAATCACGCGCTCCTGGAGGAAGCGCAGCAGCTTCACCTGGAGCGGGAGCGGAATATCGCCGACTTCGTCGAGGAAGAGTGTTCCGCCCTGGGCAAGTTCAATCTTGCCGACGTTTGACTTGACGGCGCCCGTGAAGGCGCCGCGTTCGTAACCGAAAAGTTCCGCTTCAAGGAGGTTCTCGGGGATTGCCGCGCAATTGATGGCAATGAACTCGCCCTTGCGGCCGCTTGCTTCGTGAACCCCGCGGGCGAGCAGCTCCTTGCCAGTGCCGCTTCCGCCAAGCAGCATCACGGAAACGTTTGCCGAAGCGACGCGCTCAATCGTCTTTGCAACCTTCTGCATTTCCGGCGCGGCCGTGATGATTGATCCGAGCAATGTTGCACCAGTGCCGCTCTCAAGACGCCGGTTTTCTTCCTCTATGCCATGGAGGTGGAAGGCGCGGGCGACGATGAAGCCAAGCTCGTCGATGTCGACTGGCTTCTTGTAAAAGTCATAGGCTCCCATGGCGACCGCCTTGGTCGCGCTTTCCCGCGCGCCGTGACCCGTCGCGACGATGATTTTCGTGTCCGGCTTCAGTCGGAGGATCTCGCTTAGCGTCGCGAAACCCTCGTCGGTGCCATCGGGATCGGGCGGAAGGCCAAGGTCAAGAGTGACAACGGCAGGTTCATGGGCACGGAGTGCCTCGATGGCGCTCGCCCGGTCGCCCGCGCAGATGACTTCATAACCCTCGTAGGCCCATTTCAGCTGTCGCTGCAGGCCCTCATCGTCCTCGACGACGAGGAGGACTTTGGATGCGCTGGAATCGCTCATGCTCTCTTCCTGATAGCTTCGCTCGGGCGCACTGCCGCGGGCAGATGGATGGTAAAGGTGGTGCCTTGTCCAAGGCGGCTGTCGACGCCGATGCGGCCGCCCATTGCAGTGACCAGTGAGCGTGCTTCGAACGCACCAATTCCAAAGCCACCGGCCTTGGTCGAAGCAAAGGGTTGAAACAGCCGATTGCGAATGAAGTCACCGTCCATGCCGGTTCCCTTGTCCGTGATCGCAATGCTGACCGTATCGTTTGAACTGGTAACTCGAATGCTTACGGGCGCGCCGCTGCTTGCATCGAGCGCGTTCTGAACAAGGTGGCTGATTGCCTGCTCAAGGGCAGCGGCGTCGACGAGCGCTTCGACGCTCGTGTCACCAAGCAGCCTTACGTCGCGTTCACCGCGCTTTGCGGCAATTGCGGCGGTAAGGATTGGTCGTAGCGGCTGCGCTTCGACGCGCTCGACCCGCGACTGTGAATGCGGCGCAAGGCGGGCAAGAAGGTCGTTCATCTTGCCGACCGAAGACTGGAGTGTCGCGACCATGTCGGCGCGAAACTCGGGATTGTCGGAATGGCGCTCGGCGTTGCGTGCAACCAGCGACAACTGACTGACGAGATTCTTGATGTCGTGCAGGATGAAGGCGAAGCGCCGATTGAACTCCTCGAACCGCTGCGCTTCGCTAAGCGCCTCCTGGCCAAGCGCTTCGGCAAGCGAGCTCGCCGCCTGGTGCCCGGCCGTCCGCAGGAGATCAAAGTCTTCCCAGTCGAGCTGCCGCCGAAATTCGGGTGCGGCGAGAACCACGAGACCGACCAGCCGCTGCTCATGGAGAAGCGGAATGCCGGCCCAGGCGGTCGTCTCTTCGATCAGCCACTTGGGTATGAGAAGCGCGCGATCTTCCGCGGATCCCCACCCCGAGCGGACTGCTTCGAACTCGATAACGCGGCCATTTGCCTCGAGACCGCTCCAAAATTCGGCAGCATTATCGAACGCATCGCCAGGAGGACGGCTGCCGGGCCACTCGCTTGCGCTCGCGATCGAAAGACCGCGGCCCCCATCCCCCACGAGCAGCATTCCCCCTGGTGCATCGATGATGTCCGCGAATGCTTTGACGATGCGGTCGCCAAGCGGCGGCGCGTCGGGTCCCGCGCGACCGAGGGTCTCGGTAAACCTCAGCCATTCCGTTCGATAATCGTAGCGGTGTTCGAAGAGGTGCTTTGCAACCTTGACCTTGACCCAGGCGCGCGCGCGGGCGCTCGGAATGATCACCATTGCGGCAACGGTCATGATTGCGAGTACGCCGACCATCAGCGAGGATGACCAGTCGACGCCGGTACCCCGGAGCGCCGTTGCAAGGATCACCATCAGCGCGAAATAAGCGCAGATCGCCAGCAGCGAGAGCGACTGGAAAGTTGCTGCGCGCGAAAGGCGCACGCGCCACGCGCCTTCCTTCCGGCTGGCAAGCGCAAACAGGGGAGCGGCGAGTGCTACCACGACGCCGCGCCATTCCATCAGCCCCTTGGCTCCAGCCGAACCAAGATAAAAGCTCGTGTAAAGATTGAGATCGTAGGTCCAGATGAGAGCGAGACCGATCATCGCGAAGCGAATGTGGGAGCGGCTTGCCGGCGATGCCTGCCCGTAGATGTTGTGAACGAGGACGAGGGCACCCGCCGCGGTCGTGATCCGGAGCACGAGAGCCGTCTCGGCAATTGCAGCGCTGGGGCTCAACAGTTCAAGGGCTGCTCCGATGAGCTGAAGACCAATGACCCCGGCGACCGCGGCATAGACCATCTTCAGGCCATGCTGCCGATCCTCGGCGCTCGCACTTGATACGCTGTAGAGGAGGCTCACCCAAAGAAGGTTGCGAGCGCTCTCGGCGAGACCCGCGACCGCGCCAGCCGGCGCCACTCCCGATAGCCATGCCCAACAAGCGGTGAGCGCGAACGAAGCGGCCAGCAGCCGCTGGCCCGGTTGGCGTGCGGCATCGCCAATTCGCCATATCACGAGCGCGGCAAAGCATGCCGCCGCAAGCGCGTGGCTCC